>CALLJA010000581.1 GCA_938008865.1 uncultured Anaerolineales bacterium | reverse complement strand
GGGCGGGTTCGGCAACTACCGCTATGGTTCTGCCCGCAAGAAGGCCCTGCTCGGATGGGCATCTGCGCGGGCCCAAGTGTGACATTCGTGCTGAGCGAAGTGGACGAATGTAAATGGAGAAGAATGAAAACCAAGATCTGGATCGCTTTACTGGCGCTTTACATCGTTTGGGGCTCGACCTATCTGGCAATCCGTTTCGCCGTGGAGAGCATCCCACCGTTCTTTCACGCGGGGCTGCGCTTCCTGGTCGCAGGGGCGATCCTGCTGGCCTGGCGCAAGGCGGCAGGCGACCCGCTCCCGACCCGCAGGCAATGGACGTCCTTGTTCATCGTTGGGACTTTGCTGCTGCTCGGCGGCAACGGGTTGGTCTCGTGGGCCGAACAGACCATCCCCTCGGGGATCGCGGCGTTAATCATCGGCGCGGTGCCCATGTTCCTGGTGATGGCCGAGGCCATCCGCCCGGGCGGCGTCAGGCCCACCCCGCGCGTCATCATCGGGCTGCTGATCGGCTTCTTCGGCATCTACCTGCTGGTGGGACCCTCAGAGTTCTCGGGCGGGATGCGCCTCGACCCGTGGGGCGTCGTGGCTCTGTTGGCGGCGGCCTCTCTATGGGCCGCGGGTTCGATCTACAGCAAACACGCCGACCTGCCCAAGTCCGCGCTGATGATGACGGGCGGCGAGATGCTCATGGGCAGCCTGTCGCTGTTCCTCGTCAGCCTGCTGACGGGCGAAATGCAAGGTTTCAGTTTCGCCCAGGTAACGACTAATTCCTGGCTGGGATTGGCCTATCTGGTTACGGTCGGGTCGATGATCGGCTTCGTCTCGTACGCCTGGCTGCTGCAGAATGCGCCCATTTCGCTGGTGGCCACCTATGCCTACGTCAATCCGTTGGTGGCGGTGCTGCTCGGCTTTCTCTTCGCAAGCGAGGACCTGTCCTTGCGCATCCTGGCGGCCTCGGTCATCATCGTCGGGTCGGTGATCTTCATCAATAGCGGGACCAGGCCGAAGGTCCAGAAGGAATCGGCCACGGGTTCGTAAATCGTTCGTCCACAGTCTGCGATTTTGGCTCGCAGTGATGGAAAAATCCAAAATCCAATTTCAGATTCGGAAGGAGAGTTTTGTATGGACGCCAAAGATCTGCTCAAACGTGTGAAGGAAGACAATGTCAAGTTCGTGTCGCTGCAGTTCACCGATGTGGTCGGCCAGGTGAAGAGCGTGGACATACCCGTGGACCGCCTGGCGGGCGCGCTGGAAGACGGCGTGTGGTTCGACGGCTCGTCGGTGGAAGGCTTTGCGCGCATCCAGGAATCGGACATGCGCCTGGAGTTGGACGTGGATACCTACGCGGTGCTGCCCTGGAGCCCCGAAGACAGCCGCCGCGCGCGTATCTTCTGCGACATCTTCACGCCCGATAACAAACCCTTCGAGGGTGACCCGCGCGGCGTGCTCAAGCGCCAGATCGCCAAGATCGCCGAACGCGGCTGGACCTACAATATCGGCCCCGAGCCCGAGTTCTTCCTGTTCAAGGGCACCAACGGCCACGGCATCCACCCCGTTCCGCACGATGTGGGCGGTTATTTCGACTTCTCGTCCTTCGACGAGGCCGTGGTGGTGCGCACCGAGTTGATGGCGGCACTCGCCTCGATGGGCCTGGAAGTGGAAGTGGGCCACCACGAAGTGGCGCTCGGGCAGCACGAGATCGATTTCCGCTTTGCGGACGCGGTCAAGGCGGCCGATAATGTGCTGACCCTCAAGTACACCGTCAAGGCCATCGCCGCCCAGCATGGGCTGGTCGCGTCGTTCATGCCCAAGCCTGTCTTCGGCATCAACGGCTCGGGCATGCACTGCCACCAATCGCTGTTCAACGACCAGGGCGAGAACCTTTTCTACGACGCGGACGATGAGTACAAACTATCGCCCATCGCCTATTCCCTGATCGCGGGCCAGTTGACGCACGCGCGCGGCCTGGCGGGCATCGTGGCTCCGACCGTCAACTCGTACAAGCGCCTCGTGCCTGGTTATGAGGCCCCCGTCTACATCGGATGGGCCCAGAGCAACCGTTCGGCGTTGATTCGCATTCCTCGCTATACCGAAGGCCGCAACAAGTCGATGCGCGCGGAACTGCGCTTCCCCGATCCCTCGTCGAACCCGTACCTGGCCTTCGCGGGCATGCTGGCCGCTGCCCTGGACGGCATCGACAACGACGCCAAGCCGCCCAAACCGCTCAACAACGTCAACCTGTATCACCTCGACAAGAAGGAGCGCAAGAAACTGGGCGTGGGCGAACTGCCCGGCTCCCTGGCCGAGGCCCTGGTGGCGCTGGAGAACGACGCCGTGCTCAAGGCCGCGCTGGGGCCCGTGGTCTTCGAGGCCTACACCCGCGCCAAGTGGGAAGAGTGGGACGAGTACCGCCTGCGCGTCAGCGATTACGAGATCGAACGCTATCTCGAAACCGCCTAACCTGCAAGGAAAGAGAAAGGGCTTCCTCTCGGAAGCCCTTTCTTATCGCCCCGTCGACACGAGAGTTAAAACACGGTAAACCTCTTTCATAAGTGGC
>CALLJA010000580.1 GCA_938008865.1 uncultured Anaerolineales bacterium | reverse complement strand
ATTTCAAGGGCAGCCTGGACGCGGGCGAGTTGGTCACGCGCGAGCAAAGCGCAAACCGTTTGCTCTCACAAGCCGTGTATGCGCGCTGGAGTGCTCAATAACCAAAAACAAAACGGCCGACTCGAGTGAGTCGGCCGTTCGATTTCAGCTCGTGCTATCCGCTGGCATCGCCGCTACTGGCGTCCTTGCTGCCGCCATTCCCGGTCAACCGCTTCAACAGGTCATACCAGAAGGACGACCCCTGCGAAACGGCCAGCGCCGTCACACTGAGACCCGCCACCTTGAGCAGGATGAATCCGATCCACGTGCCGACATTCCCATCCTGCGGGACGCTCTGCGTCTGCCACCATCCGACCTGGATCGAATAGGCCTTCAGGTCATCGACCAATTGTTGAAGGTCCGCTTCCGCGCCCTGCTGCTGGACCACCGCATTGGCCTGCGCGGCGGCCACCGCACGCAGTTCGGCGTTGCCCCACAGGTCACGGGCCAACTGGATACTGTCTGTGCCAAACAAGAGCGTAATCAAAATGGACAGGATAATCACGAAACTGCGGGCATTGGCTTTGAAGGTAGCCGACGCCTGGTCGAGGATGCCCGAGAGGTAGGCCGTGGTTCGGCTGCGCAGATCGTTGACATCCGTCACGCCCTGCTTGATCCACTTCAACACCGCCTGTTTGCCTTCCGACTCAGGCAGCTGGCTGATGGCCGCGGTCAACTCGTCGGCATTGAGTCCCTCCTTGCCGCTCAGCCCGGTCAAATCAAAGAAGGCATCCACCAGCACGGGCGCGGGAATCTTCTCCAGCATCTTCGGCTCCGTCACCGAGCCAAAGATACTCATAAAATTCTTATAGCGAATGGGGCGCAATGCCTTGACCTGCGGGAGGTCCTTCAACTCCAGATACTTGTCTCCGAGCGCCTGCTTGAGATAACGCTCCAGCGCCTTGCCGCGCGTCTCGGCGGCTTCGTTGATCAACTGGGTGACAAACGAAACGATGGCGCCGAGGATGTAATACACCACGACCAGGCCGATAGCCACTTCCAATAGTTGCGGAAAAGACATGCTGCCTCCTTGGCAATTCTAAGGACGGTTCGAATGATTCTTACCTGACTCGAGCAGGGCCAGCCACTCCAGCGGACGGCCCCACCGCATGCGCACCTGTGGAGCCGACTGTCCGATGGGACGATCCCATTTGGGGCCGGGTGGTCCCGATTCATTCCTCAACAAACTCTTGACACCCCACAGACCCTTATATTGTAGCCAATCCGGTTCGGGATTCAAGACCTCGCATCTCCATGCGAAAACCATCGGGCGTGTCACCGGGCGGTCGGACATGGCGCGCTTGAGATAACTGCTCGACTTCACTACACCCTCGCGCAAATAGTCCCCCTCAGGACCAATACGAACCCCATCGCCCGAGGCGATCTCGAGCGGCAGGCTGATGATGTAATGGTCTTCTTCGTCGCGCAGGGCCGCCAGTTTATCCTCAGAAAGGAAACTGGTCGGGTGCGCCTGAAATTCCTTGAGCGCGATCTGACGAGCCTTCTCGTTTGGGTTGAAGAGCAGGAACGTGTAATGAATGAGGCCATCCAGCCAGAATAAAATCCGCTGGGCGAACCCCGTCCGATACAGGCTTGGTGAGCGGATCACCTGTGGGCGGCTGTAATTGGCATGCGAGCCCAACGCCACGTATACGACGGGATGCGTGGTCGGATTCCCCTGGCGGTCCACGACCTTGCGCACAATCTCCCAACGTTCCATCGCGCCTTCGCCATGCTGCGAGAACAGCACGGCGTACGGCTGATCCTCTTTGAGATAGACGGCCACCAGCTCCCAATCGCCCTCGTGATGATTCATCCCATTGGCGGCCAGCCGCCAATCATTGAAGGCATAGAAGAAATGATATTGAATGATCGTCCATGCAACTCCGTCCGAGTCAGTTTCGCGCACTACCCGCGCGTAATACACAGACTGGGGTTCACGCTCGACGATGCGCGCATAATGCTCATAGGCCTCATGAGCGATCTTCTCCGTGGCCTGCGAGAGCATATCCATTACCAACCCAGGGCCTTCCGGGACGATATGGTCGAGAATAAACTTCATGGTCCGCACGGAAAGATAGAACAACACCCACAGATACAACGGAAGCAGGATCAGATATTCGACGGCGATATTGATGCGAGGTCGCAAGAAAAATTGGATCGGCCACATCTCGAGCGAGATGAAGAACACTGCGGCAAAAATGGCGGGAATGATTCGCAGGCGGATCGGCGAGACCAGCATGAACAGCACCAACGCCGCCAGCGCGGAAGCCGTCACGGCGATGCCTAGGCCCATGAAACCCGCCACGAACCAGGCCGCCGTCATACCCAGCGCCGATAGTCCGCCCCACCAGAACCACCCGTCCGAGTCGCCTAGCGGATCGTTGATGAAACGCAGGTAATATTGTGCGCTTTGCAACTTGCCGATGCGTTTATGCAGCGCCTCGTCGATGTGCGTGACAATTTCCACCACCGCCTCGGGTCCGCTCGGGAATAACTGGCAGGACTCAAGATACGGTTCAACCGTCATCGGAAAAAAGCGTTCGCTCTTCGCGAAGCGCAGGACAGGCTCGTAAGCTCGGATCAATTCCTGGTCGTTCACGCGCGCCTCAAATGGAATAAAATCGGGTCATGCTGAATTCACATACGCTCCAACGCTCTTTCGAGTCTCATTTTAATGCCAAATCCCGGTGGGTCGTCCGCGCGCCGGGACGGGTGAACTTGATCGGCGAGCACACCGACTACAACGATGGCTACGTCCTGCCGATGGCCATCGGCCACGCCATCTGGATCGCGCTGCGTCCGCGCGAGGATGACCAGGTCCACATCCATTCCCTGGACCTCGGGCAGGATTCCGTTTTCAGGCTGGATCACCTCGAAAAGAGCGAAGGCTGGGCTGAGTATCTCAAAGGTGTGGCTTGGGCCTTGCAAGGAGCGGGCTACTCCCTGCGCGGCTGGGACGGCATCATCACGGGCGATGTCCCGCGCGGGGCGGGCCTATCCTCCTCTGCTGCCGTGGAGTTGGTCACCGCTCGCGCCTTTGCATGCACTTCAGGCTTCGATTGGGACGCAAAGCTCATGGCACGCCTCTCGCAAAAAGCCGAGAATCAATGGGTGGGCGTCAACTGCGGCATCATGGATCAGATGGCCAGCGCCGCTTCACAGGCGGGCCATGCCCTTTTCATGGACTGCCGCACGCTCGACATCCAACATGTCCCCCTGCCCCAGGGTGCGGCCGTGGCCGTGTTGGATACGTCCACGCGGCGCGGACTGGTCGGCTCGGCCTACAATGAACGCCGCGAGCAATGCGAGGCGGGCGCGCGTTTCTTCGGCGTAAAAGCCCTGCGCGATGTGAGCGTGGTGGAGTTTGAAGCGCGCCAGCATGAAATCCAGGATGAAGCTGTCCGCAAACGCGCCCGGCACATCATCACCGAGAATCAGCGCGTGCTGGATGCGATGGATGCCATGCACGCGGACGACGTCGCTATGCTCGGACAGTTGTTCAACGCCAGCCACGTCAGCCTGCGCGACGATTTCGAGGTGTCGAGTACGGCCCTCGACCAGATCGTGGAGTCCGCCCAGGCTCAGTCCGCGTGTTATGGCGCGCGCATGACGGGCGCGGGTTTTGGCGGATGCGCCGTCGCGCTGGTGCGGGCGGACGCGGTTGAGGCGTTCACCCAGGCCGTGAGCGCGGAATACAGGCAAAGGTCCGGGCTGGAAGCGGCAATCTACGTCTGTCAACCAAGCGCAGGGGCAAGCGTCGAGTAAACAAAAATGCGGCGGATTTGCATCCGCCGCATTTCATTTCAACTTACAGATTACGCGTACACCATTTCCTTCTCGTCGACCTTCTGGCGCATCTTGCGCAAGCTTTGTTGCTGGCGCTTCTTGGCCGCGCGGATGATCAACTTGAGGAATTTCGGGTGATTGAAGACCGGGTCGTTGAGCAGCGAGAAGTCTGCCGACCCAGGCTCGGAAGGCGAGTAGAAGATGCCGCAGTTCGGGTTGATTTCAAGCATGTAGATCGCGCCGTCCGGGCCCATGCGGTAATCGCAGCGGGCATAGCCATTGCCTTCGAGGGTCTTGAACACGCGCGTGGTCTGGTCGCGCAGCACCTGCTCGATGTGCGGATCGCTGACAGCCGCCACCGACATCTTCTCGTAATCGACCCACTTCATATCATAATGCTTGAACGACTCACCGTCGGGAAAGATGAACTCGACCGGCGTGAAGGTGATGGGGTTCTGCGGATCATCGGGATTCTCCGCGATCAGGCAGGTAAACTCACGGCCTTCGATGAACTCCTCGACCAGCACGCGGCCGAACTCTTTGAGCGAGATCTCAACCTGCGCGCGGAGTTCTTCCGCGTTCGTCACACGCGAGGCGCGGGTAATGCCAATGCTGGCATAACCATGCGGCGGTTTGGTGAGCATGGGGAATTTCAAACGGCGCACCGCCTTGTCCACATCTTCAATGCTGTCAATGAAGACCGCGCTGGGGGCAGGGACACCCGCTTTGCGCGCCGCAGACTTCATCTGCTGACGGGTCGGGTCGAAGAAGGCCGAGTCCGCACCGGTGAAGGCTGCGCCCAGCTTCTCCATGGTCTTGACGAGACCAATGCCAGACAGGGCATCATCGGGCGTGCCATCACACAGGTTGATAAACACCTCGACGCCCTCGTCCATCAACGCGCGGATCTGGCGATCCACGTTCTTGGGGTGAACGAGATAATGTTTCCACTTATAACCGTTCATATGGGGAGAAGGATCGTAAGGAGGATCATTCTCGTCGGGGATGCTGGTCAACACACAGATGTACATATAGCTTCTCTTTTGCATGGGATCCGATCAGGTATGCAATTCTTTAACATTCCCGCATCGGTTGCATATTTCGACTCGTGCTGATGCAATGATGATGAATTCATGATGATCTATTGTTGCAAATGAATGAATCATGATATGCAATTACTCGCATTATATAACTCTTATTGTTTATGTAAAGGTTTATGGGCACATATTTTTGCAAGAAATAAAAACTTTAAGGTTATGTATATGATGATATTGGATGATAAGTTTTATATTTTCTTTAAGGTTTGGTGTACACAGTAACGCATCCATCCTGATCGATTTGTGTGAATAACACAACAGCGCAACATTTCGTTACGCTGTTGCAAGTATATTCAAGAGCGATGTGTCACTTCCAGAATTGGGGTAGATATTCTCGATATGCTGACAGGTAATCATCGAGGATCAATTTGGCTTTATCCATATCA
>CALLJA010000579.1 GCA_938008865.1 uncultured Anaerolineales bacterium | reverse complement strand
TCGAAGATGCGGTAAGCGTGGCGATTGACCCTGGGCGAGACCACCTGCGGGAAGTCGATCAGGGTGATATCGCCGTCCCAGTACAGGATGTTATAAGCCGAGAGGTCGCCGTGGATGCGCTCGTGGGCCAGCATCACGTCCAGGTTGCGCAAGACGCGCTCGAACAACGTCCCCGCCTCGGCACGATCCAACCCTACCTCGCTGAGTGTCGGCGCAGAGCCGTCCAAGTCACCGATGTATTCCATCAGGATGGCGTTGTTCGACAGGGTGTACGGCTCGGGGACGTCCGCGCCTGCGGCATGCAATTCCTGCATCGAGGTGAACTCATAAGCCATCCAAGATTGGTGCAACAACTCGCGGCCATATTCGGTCTTCTTCTGCATGGCGTGCAGCATGCCGTCGTCAATGACCTGACGGCCTTCGCTGTCGAGGTCGGTGCGTCCCTGGCGGTAGAGTCCGTCGTTGCGCAGGTTGCGCAGCATGCGCGGGCGGTAGACTTTGGCGGCCACGTAATCCGCGTTCGGGATAGCCGCGCCTGGCTTGCACAGATAGACCGAAGCCTCCTTGCCACCCTTGACCTTGCGCAACACATCCGAGATCCACTGATGCTCGGCAATGTCAAACAGGGAATCCAGCAGCCAGGCCTCCTCGAAGCGGGCGGCCTTGTAGGTGAACTGGAATTCGCGCGAAAGCTCCTGCGCGCGGACAAACAACCTGGCGTCGGTCTCGTTCTTCTTCGATTCGCGTTTCCGCTGTAGATGTTTCTGCGAGGACAACGGATGTTCTTCGTCGGAGTCTTCGAGGTCTTCGAAGAACTCGACCCATTGATTTCTATTCATGGTAGTGATTTGCCTTGTAGTAAGTAAACGTCTCGACCTACCCCCGCGTTAAAACAAAACCGCAGGGCATGACGCGCCTGCGGGTAGAAGACAAAACTCTCGTAAGGTTATGCGAGTTCTACACCAAAAAGAGGCGCGCGGAAACAAGTCTGGACAGACGCTGAGATGGCTTTCATCGATGTCACGTGCCTCCTTTCGGGTGAGATGTCGGGATTCTAGTCCAGAGAGGGTGAGGCGTCAAGCATTTTTGTTGCGCCGTCGCGCGCGGATCAGCACGGTCAGGTACAGCGCAATGCCGAAGTTGAAGAAGCTTGCGCCGCGGATATCGGGCGCGGAGCCGATGGCGAGTCCGCTGGGCCAGAGCAGCGCGGCCCAATCCGCCAGTTGCGGGACGAAGATCTTGTCGTACAGCACGATGGCCGCCGCACCCAGAATCGTCCCAGGCACGCTGCCCGCCCCGCCCAGGATGACCATCGTCAACACCATCGAAGTCACATGGAAGGACATCGTCTCGGGATCGACGTAAGAGAGTGTGCCTGCATACAACACACCCGCCAGACCCGCCAGCGCCGAACTGAGCACGAAGGCCCACAACCGCGAGCGGTTCACGTCCACGCCTAGCGAAAGGGCGGCGGACTCGTCTTCGCTGGAGGCCAGCCAGGCGCGGCCTGTGCGCGACTCCATGAGGCGACGGCTGGCCAGCGCGGCCAGCAGGACCACGCCATAGACGAGATAGAACTTCATCGTTGGGCTGGCAAAGCGCAGGTCCAGGAAGTGCAGGGCGGGGAATCCGCCCAGGCCACCCGCCCCGCCCGTCAACGTCGGCAGGTTGACCGCCGCCTGTCGGACGAGCAATCCCAGCGCCAGCGTGGCCACAGCCAGGAAGTCCCCGCGCAGCCGATGCGCCAGCATCCCCTTCAACACGCCCAGACCCGCCGCCAGCGCGATCCCTACCAGGATAGCCACGGTTGCGTCGAAGCGGCTGAGCAGCGCGCCCGCATAAGCGCCGAGGCCGAAGGACGCCGCAAATCCAAAATCGAGCAGGCCCGAGAGGCCGAGCGCCAGGTTGAGACCAAGCGCCAGCAGGATGAAGACCTCGACCGAGCGCAGGATGACCTGACCGCCCCAGCCAAACGCATCCGACAGAAGCGGGAAGAGACCGAGCGCCGCCAGTAGAATCCAAAGCCAGATCCTGGACCTGGAGCCTGATCCCATCACCAGGACCGAGTCGCGCGGCAAAGCGGACTCCGCCCCCGCCCCACCCGAAACGGCCAACCCGTACGGACGCCAGGTCAGCAGCGCCACAAGCAGGGCCAGCATCAACACGGGCGTCCACTGTGCGGACAGATAGTAGTCGCTTAGCGAGGAGACCACGCCGATGGTCAAGCCGCTGACCAGCGCGCCGACGGGCGAACCGATTCCGCCCAGCAATGCCGCTGCAAAGGCCAGCAGTCCGCTTTGCGCACCGTGCGCCCCGAACGGACGCGCGTAATACAACGCGAAGATGAACCCTGCCGCGCCTGCGAAGGCGCCGCCCACGGCAAAGGCACAGCGGATGGTGGCATCGATATTCACGCCGATGATCTGCGCCGCCTGCGTATTCTGGGCCAGGGCCTGGATGGCGCGCCCCGTGCGGGTGCGATTCAAGAACCATGTCGCCAGCAGCACGAAGAGCAGCGCCAAGGCCAGCATGAGCAGGTCGCTGAAGCGGATGACCAGATTGGGGATCCCGAGTCTCGCGGCCAGGTTGATCTCGGGTAACAGGCTGGGAATACCGTCGGTGGGAACTTCGGGCAGGCCAGGCACACTGCGGTGCTCGCCGGGAATCCACGAACCCTGGAAGGTGCGCCAGACCAGCGCGCCCTGGAATAAGATGAAGGAAAGGCCCAGCGTGGCGATCAACGGCGCAAGGCGCGACGAGCCGCGAAATGGCTTGAAACCGAACTGGTCCACGCCCATGCTGAGCAGCGCGCCCGCGCCCGCCGCGGCCAGCAACACGAGGGTCAACGCGAGGGTCAGTTGCAGCGGCGGCCAATCCCGCGTGATGCCCACCGCGTTGACCGTGGAGGTGACCAGCGCCGTGGTCAGCGCGAAGACGTCGCCATGCGCCAGGTTGAGCGTGCGCACCGTGCTGTAGATGATGGTCACGCCGATGGCATTGAGCGCCAGCACGGCGCCATTCGAAAGGCCGAAGATGAGGATTTGAAGGAAGGTGGCAAACGGACTCGGTCCGTTGGTCGGGGCGGATGAAGTTTCCTGCGTGGCCGTCGGCGGGGCTTGTCGCGTTGCGGTCCAGTCGAGGTCGTAGACGCCGTTGCAGCGCGGCTGGTGTCCGCTCCAGTTAATGGACAGATGCCCCGAGGCGGAGTCCCCTTCGAAGGCGGCGGTCAGGCTCAAGTCGGGGCCGAGGGGCGCGTCGAGACGGTTCCCGTCCAGGGCAGGACGTTGGTCCGCATCGATCAGGCCGTATTCGATGCCGTGACAGGGCAGGCTGTCGGCGCCGACAAAGTTGTAGAGCAAGCCGCGCAGGCGGCCGCTTTCGATGCTGAGCGTCAGGTCGAAGGCGCGGCCCTGTGGGGTGACCCCCTGCCCCGCCCACTCGCCGTCGAATGGTGCGGGGGGGACGGTGGTTGCAGGCGCGGCAGCGGGCGTCCCTTGTGCGGCGCAGGCGCTCAACAGGAATATCAGAGCCAGAAGGGCTGCGGACGCAAGCCCGCGAACTCGAAGCCGATCCAGGTCCGCGATCCGCTTCATGGCGCGTTCTTGACGTGGATATCGAAGAATGTCACCGCGCGTTCCATAAAGGCGAACCACTCGTCGGCAAAGAAGGAATGTTTCTCGCCCTCGTAAGCGAAGGTCTCGACGGGGCGGTCGGCGTCGACCAGGCCCTGCTGAAGTTTCTTCGACCACTCGGGCGGCGTCCCGCCGTAGTCGGCCCCGTCGGCGGTGCCGTAATGGATTTGCACGGGCACCTGGACCAGGTCGAGGTGGTAGAACGGGGAGACCGCCTGGTTCAGGTCAGGGTCCAACGCGGCGAATTCATAGGCGGAGATCAACCCCTGCGGCAGAGACTCGGGCAGCACGTCGGACGAGTTGCAGCCGTAACGAGCCTCGCCTTCAGCCACGTCACCAACACAACCCATGCCCCAACGCTCGACCAGGTCCGCGTTGTCGGCGCTGACGGTGGAGTACAGGACCGCCGCGCGGACAGGCGCGCCTAACATCAACACCTTCATAGTCACGCCGCCGCCCATGCTGTGACCCCACATCCCGACCCGCGACGGGTCCGCCTGTGGGATGGACGGCAGGGCGCGGATTAGGTTGACCACGTCGATGGCGAGGCCCGAGTAGAACAGGCTGGGCCCTTCATCCGAGCCGCCCCAACTGCGATAGTCTGAGGCGACGGTCAGGTAGCCGCGCCGATTGAGGAACTCGGCGGCGCGGTCGGTGCCGTCGCCCGAGAGATACTGCCAGCGCGGAAAGAAGCCGTGGTTCATCACGATGACGGGGAACGGCTCGCGCCCCTCGGCAGGAATCTGCAAGACCCCCGTGATGGTCAGGCCGTCGCTGGGATAGGATATGCGATAACGGGTGTAAACTTCTGTCTTTTCCAGGGTTTCGAGGACGGTCACTTTGCCGCTTTGGAATTCGTGGCTGCGCAAGCCGTCGATGGTGTAGGGGGAAATCCACTGATCCACGCTGGGCGTGGCAGTCGGGGACGGGACAAGAGTGGGTGTGGGGGTATCCGCAACGATGGCGGCTTCGAGCGCCGCAGGCGTGGGCGGCGCGGTGGGAGTCGGCGTGCCGCAAGCCGAAAGGAATAAGGCCAAAACCAGTAAACGGAGTCGCATCGGCCCATTGTAATGCAGAAAGGGTGGGGCAAATTCCGCTGTCTCACGGTTGCGGGTACAATACATTTACCATGAATACTGGCATTGAATCACTTCAAATCCTGCCCTACCAGGCTGACGACCAGCGTCACATCCGCCGCATTTTGGAGCGGATCGGCTGGGCGGAGGGGTATATTCTTGCCTTCGAGGAGGCGGCTATCCACTTTGCCGCTCGCCCGGACTCAGCCGTTTACATGGCGCACCTGTCCCTTGAGACGGTCGGCTTTGTCTTCGTCGAAGTCCGCGCCTGGAACCGACTGGCGCAGATCCAGGGGCTGGCGGTCGATCCAGCCGCCCAGCGCAAAGGCGCGGCGTCGGCGCTGGTATCCCGCGCAGAAGAGTTCGCCCGCGCCCAGGGCGCGCGCGGCATCTACGTGGACACACCCATCACCAACATGGGCGGACGTCGCTTCTACGAAGCCATCGGCTACCAAATGGGCTACCTCATGCCGCGATATTACGAGGATCAACTCGACGGCGTTACGTATCAGAAATTCTTTGATGAGGTTGCTTCGCCGCCAAAAAATTAGGTCGGCGGCTTGCAATGACGGATATGCGCGGCAAAACAAAAAGAGGCTCTTTTCAGAGTCTCTTTTTTCATCTCACAAACTTGGGGCCTTCCACTTCTTGATCACGCTTGCAAAAGGGGGAAAAAATTTCTTTTCCTCAAACGGATACCAGCCCAGTTCTGCCCGCACAGCCTGGCTTTTCAATTCCGTGGAGCCCCAGGCTAACGATGCTCCAAAAGCGCCCAGCAAGGCCGATAGCCAGTCATTCGGCAGGAGCAGGGACAGCAAAATACAAACCAGGCCTGCGGTCATCACATACGGCCACCACAGGCGACCAAAATAGCGTTCACCGCGAATGACCCACACAAATCCCAACCCGATGATAAGCAGGGTGGCGGCCCCAAGCAGCAAACCAAAGGGGTTCATCGTCCCGCCTCGCGTATCAAGCGCAGTTCCTCTGCCGAATAGGCCTGCCCGCGCGGCTCACGGTCGAGCCAGTCAAAGGGTACCGCGTCGGGGTGCTCCGCAAGGATGCGCGCATGGCGCGGATTGTGCGGGTTGGCAGAGGCGCGTCCGCGCCTGACGCGTTCCTGCTGGCGAAAGAGTTCGTGCGAATCTACCAACAGGGTGACGCCGAGAATGCCGCATCCCGCCGCGATCAACGGAGACAGGCCAAAGGTCCAGAGCGAAGCAAACTCCAACCCCAGTCCCAGCGCTGCAAATCCAGCCGAAGGAATCCAAAGGCGCGCAACCTGTCGCTCGATCCAGCGCACCGAGACATGCCCCAGCCATACGCCCAGAAAGGTGCAGAACGCCGCGACAAGGCCGATCCAATTCAGCATCGCTGCGTCATTCCTGAAAGCCTGTCTTATACAACTCGTAATACAGGCCTTTGCGCTCCAGCAGTTCGGCGTGCGTGCCCTGCTCGGCGATGCGCCCGCCCTCGATGACTACGATATGGTCGGCGCTCGTGATGGTCGAGAGGCGGTGCGCGATGACGAACGAGGTGCGGCCTTTCAGCAGACGCGTCAGGGCGTTCTGGATGACCTGCTCGGTTTGCGTATCCACGCTGGAGGTGGCTTCGTCGAGGATCAGAATGCGCGGGTTGGCCAACAGCGCGCGGGCGAACGAGATCAACTGGCGCTGCCCGACCGAGAGCATCGCCCCGCCCTCCTCGACCGAGGTCTGGTAGCCGTTTCGCAGGTTTTGGATGAACGCATGAGCGCCCACCGCCTCCGCCGCCGCGATGACATCTGCCTCGCTGGCGTCCAGCCGCCCGAAGAGGATGTTCTCCATCACCGTCCCGTTGAACAGGAAGGGGTCCTGTAGGACCATGCCCATCTGACGGCGCAGCGACGATTGAGTCACCTCGCGCAGGTCATGCCCGTCGACGAGGACCCGCCCCGAGGTTGGGTCGTGGAAGCGCGCCAGCAGCTTGACGATGGTGGTCTTGCCCGCGCCCGTCTCGCCGACCAGCGCCACGGTCTGTCCCGCCTGCACGTCCAGGTCGATACCGTCGAGGACAAGGGTCGGATCGTCTGAATAATGGAAGGAAATGTCATCGAAGCGGACATCCCCGCGCACGGGTGGCAAGTCCGCCGCAGAAGGGGTGTCCTGCACCTCGATGGGCGTCCGCAACAGTTCGAGGATGCGCTCGCCGCCCGCCATCGTGGATTGTAGCGTATCGAAACGACGGCTCAAGTCGCGGATCGGCTCGAAGAAACGGTCGATATACAGCACAAAGGCGATCAGCACGCCCGCCGTGATCGACTCGCCCATCACAGCCGTTCCGCCAATGTAGACCACCAAAGCCGTGGCGATCGCGCCCAGCACGTCCACCACGGGGGTGTAGACCGAGGCCACTTTGGCGGCATCCAGGCCCGTCTCTAAAAAGTAGCGGTTGACGTAGTCCTTGAAGTTCTTGTAATTGTGCGACTGGCGCGAGAAGGCCTGCACCACGCGCACACCGTTGACGTTCTCCGCCAGCACTGAGTTGGTCCACGAGACGGCTGCGCGCACCTTGCGGTAATTACGTCGCGCCGCGCGGCGAAAGAGGACCGTCGCCAGCACCATGAACGGCAGTACGGCGAAGGTCAAGAGCGAGAGGCGCAAGTTGAGCGCCAGCATGGCCAGGATGGTGCCGAGAATGCCGAGGATGTCGCGGATGATGGCCAGCGTGGCCCAGGTGATGAACTCGCGCAGGGTGCCCACGTCGTTGATGACGCGCGTGATGACGCGCCCTACGCTGTAGCGGTTGTAGAAACTGAGCGAGAGTTTTTGCAGGTGCGCGAACATGGCCGTGCGCACGTCGTACAGCACGTGCTGGCCCACGCGCGACATGATCAGCACGCGCGAGTAGTTGAAGCCCAACTGCACCGTCGCCACCACGAAGTAGATTAGCACGATATTGCGCAACGCCGCGGGGTCTTTGGCGGTGATGCCGTCATCGATGGCCAGTTTGACGAAGTACGGCCCAGAGACAGAAGAGGCCGTCACAATAACCATGAAGAACAGCGCCAACAAGATCTGACCCGTGTATGGGCGCACGAAATTCAGCAATCCGCGTGCCACTTTGGGGTCGTAGCCCTTGTCGAGGTTCTCTTCCGACTGGGTGATGAAAGCTGGAGGGATGATCTTGGTTGTCATAATTTCCTTGCTTCGCCCTGCCTGCACCGTGCGCATGCACGCGTGAGCGGAGCCGCATGCTTTTGCGGCGCAGTCGAAGGGCGAATATTCTTACATATCCTCGTCTTCGTCTTGTGGCGAAGGCCGCCCAGACGCGGCAGTCTCTTCGATGACCTGCATTTCGTTCTCAAAGTCCACGTTCTGCATCAATTGCAGGTCGTGGATCTCCTTGTACAGGCCGTTGACCTTCAGCAACTCGTCGTGTGTGCCGCGCTCCACGATGCGGCCCTTGTCCATGACCAGGATTAGGTCCGCGCGGCGCACGGTGCTGAGGCGGTGCGCGATGACGAAGGTCGTGCGGCCTTCCATCAACTTGTCGAGCGCCGCCTGGATCAACTTCTCGGTCTGCGTGTCCACGCTGGAGAGCGAGTCGTC
>CALLJA010000578.1 GCA_938008865.1 uncultured Anaerolineales bacterium | reverse complement strand
CGGAATAATTCCATACCCGTGGCGTATTCGACCAACACCACGTACAACCAGCCCGTGAGGATCGCGCCCGCTGTGAATGCAATGCGCGGAGTGAGAGTCTGACTTTGAAAGGCCTTGACCGTCAGCGCAAACGAAAGCACCATCAGCGAGGCGCTCAACACGATGGGCTGATACTCTATGCCCGCCACCCACCACAGAAAGCCAGGGAACGCGCCGAACAGAACGGCAGAAATCCATGCGGCGCGACGCTGCGTAGGCCAGATCAATTTAATTAGCCAGAATACGCACAGACTGCCCAACATGCGCCACAGCAGCGTGAGCAGTTGATTGGTCAATGGATTGAAATGGGTCAGGGAAAAGAGCGCTTCGAAGAACAGTCCGCGCGCGGGGCGGTCGCTGAGGAACATATCCCAGAAGATGCCGCGCCCGCCGATCACGCCATCGTAGAGGAAGTACCACTCGTCGCGGTAGTAGCCCAGGCGAAGCACGCTCGGCAGATATACAAGCACATTGACCAGGACCAGCAAGATGATCCCAGCCCAGCGGGAACGACTGAGTTTAATGAGCATACGTTATTGGAAATAACCCAGCGCCATGCGCAGACGTCCTTCCACGTCAGTGGGCGCATCCTTGGGCAGGGACTGGATGGCTGCCTGCGCCTCGACCACCGAGTAGCCCAGGGCGGTCAGCGCGGCCAGGACTTCGCTGTCGAAGTCGGTCATCGCGGCGACATGGGCCAGCGCATCGCTCGGCTTGAGCTTGTCCTTGAGGTGCAGGGCGATCTTCTGGGCGGTCTTCTTGCCCACGCCCGGGACGCGGCTCAGCAGGTCGGCTTCCTCGGCGAAGATGGCGCGTTGTACGGCATCCAGCGTCAGCGTGGAGAGCACGGAGAGCGCCACCTTCGGGCCGACGCCGTCCACGCCGAGCAGCAGGTTGAACAGGTCGCGGTCGGCCTGGGACTCGAATCCGTACAGGGTCAACGCGTCTTCGCGCACGACGAGGTGGGTGTAGAGGAATGCCACCTCGCCCACCTTGAGCCTGGTCCGCAGCGGCGCGGGGGCAAAGACGCGCAAACCCACCCCGCCGACTTCGAGGATAAGGGCGGTATCTTCGATCTGGGTAATTTCACCACGCAGGGTTGCTATCATATGTCTATTTAACCACAGATGAACACAGATAAAAAGGATAATTGGATGAACGATCTATGGTTGTGGAGTCTTCCAAGAGGTATAGGGGACAAGGCGCTTGATTTCTGCTTTTGGTCTGCCAAAGTTGACCAGCAGACATACCTCCAGACCTGTAGCGCGCAGATAGTTCAAAGCCTGAGCCACATGGTCGTTGTTCAGCATGGATACCGCCTTGAGTTCCACCAACACCCGTTCTTCCACCAGCAGATCAGCAAAGAATTCACCGACTACGATTCCGTCATAGTGGACTTTGATCGGATATTGTTGAGTCACTTGCATTCCTGATTTGTGAAGTGTATGGGCCAATGCATTTTCATACACCTTTTCCACAAAGCCAATTCCGAGCGTATTGCTTACATCATAAACACGCCCGATGATCTTTTGCGTAATGGCATTCACGTCCTGGGACGGCATATTATCTCCCATCATCAATCCATCCAATTCAACTGTGTTTATCTGTGGTGAATTAATATCGCTTCGTATTCAAATGCGTGATGGCGATGGCCAGCGCGTCGGCGGCATCGTCGGGTTTGGGGATGGAGTCGAGCAGCAGCAGGGCGCGGACCATGTCCTGGACCTGGCGCTTGTCCGCCGAGCCGTAGCCTGCCACGGCCTGCTTGACCTCGTTCGGGGTGTACTCGAAGGGTTCGATGTGCGCCTGTTGCAGGGCCAGCATCACCACGCCGCGCGCCTGTCCGACCGCGATGGCGGTGCTGACATTACGCTGGAAGAACAGTTTTTCCACAGCGGCCGTATCTGGTTGATATTGAGCCAGCAAGTCACGCAACTGGTCGTAGAGCATCTCCAGGCGGGCGGGGGCGGAGGCGTCCTTGGGGGTGAGGATCACGCCGTATTTAACGGCTACCAGGCTCCCGTCTCGTTCGAGGCGGACGAGGCCAAAGCCGGTCGTGGCGGTGCCAGGGTCAATTCCGAGGGCGAGGGTCATGGGCTTAAAAAGAGACCTCGGAGGTTTTAAAAACCTCCGAGGTCTGATTTACACATTACTCAGCTTCGAGCGCGGCCAGGGCCTCTTCGGAGACCTTGACGTTGTGGAACACGTCCTGCACGTCGTCGAGTTCTTCGATGGCTTCGATCATCTTCATGACCGAGAGCGTGTCGTCCACATCGAGTTCGACTTCCTGCTTGGCGATCATGCGCAGGCCGGCTTCCTCGGGCTGGACATGCACTTTGTGCAGCGCGTCGGCGATGGTCTTAAAGGCCTCGACCGGGCCATAGATCTCGATGGTGTCGCCGCCGTCGACCACATCGTCAGCGCCCGCTTCCACACCCAGGTCGAAGGCTTTCTCGAAGCCCATCTGTCCGGAGGGGAAAGCAAAATACGACTTGCGGTCGAACTGCCAGCCCACCGCGCCCGCTTCGGCCATGTTGCCGCCCGCCTTGCTGAAAGCATGACGCAGGTCGGCCACGGTGCGGTTGCGGTTGTCAGTGACGCAGGATACCATCATGGCGGAGCCATGCGGGCCGTAGCCTTCGAGGGTGATCTCTTCAAAGGCGGCGCTGTCCTTGTCCTCGCCGGCGCCGCGGCGGATGGCGCGCTCGATATTGTCTTTCGGCATGTTCTCGGCGCGGGCCTTATCGACGGCCAGGCGCAGGCGGAAATTGGACTCGATATCGCTGCCGCCCGAACGCGCCGCCATGACGATCTCGCGCGACAGGCGCGTAAAGATCGCGCCGCGCTTGGCGTCGGCTACGCCTTTCTTGCGTTTAATGGTGGACCACTTTGAATGACCAGACATGACTATCTCCTTGCGCCACAATCGTGGGGATTTTTGAAAATTAGCGGCGGAATTATACCATTAGACGAAGAAGCCTACGCCCAGCGCCCCGGGCCCTGAGTGGACCACGATGGCGGGCGGCAGTTCGTAGATGGGGATATCCGCAACCGGAATGCGCGATTTCAACTCGGCGACAAGGGCCTGCGCCTCCGCCTCGGCATGGACCTGGAGGATGCACAGGTGCGATTCCGCGCCACCCTGGCACTGCTCGACGGCCACCTCGATCAGGCGGGCCAGCGCGCGTTTCTTGGTGCGCTGCTGCTCGAAAGGCTCCACCTGTCCGTTCCTGACTTGCAGGATGGGTTTGATCTCGAGCAACTCGGCCAGCAACTTCTTCGCGCCGCCGATGCGCCCGCCCTTAGCGAGGTATTCGAGCGTGTCGACCAAAAAGTACAGCCGCCCGCGCGGGACCATGTCGTTGAGTTTGGCCACGATCTCGTCGGCAGATTTGCCTGCCCGGGCCATGTCATCGGCCAGCAACACCAGCGAGCCGAGGTTGCACGAGATGGTCTGCGTGTCCACGATGTGGACGTCGGCGTCGGGGAAATCCTGGGCGGCGGTCTGCGCCGAACGGACAGTGCCGCTGGCCTTGCCTGTGGGCGCTACGACGATGACCGAGTCGCCGTCCTGCGCGGCCTGGCGGAAGATGGGGTGGTAACGGGTCGGCTCGGGGGCCGAAGTCTTGGGCAGGCTGGCCGAGGCTTTGAGTTTCTTCAGGAAGGCGGCTGTGTCCAATTCAGTGTCGTCGTGATAGGTCTCGTCCCCAAAGACTACGATCTGGGGAATGAGCGGGATCCCGCGTTCGGCAAGCATCTGGGACGGCAAGCCGCAAGTGGTATCTGCAACGATTCTGACCATGATGACCTCCAAAAAATGATTAACTTCATTTTATGCCGCGCAGGTCATATCGGCTATGTGTGATTCATCCTTATTTCAAGGCTGCAGCTACAGGCCCAGCGCCCGCTTGCCCTCGGCCAGGAGTTCGTCGTAGCGGCATTCAAGGTCGGGATGGGTTCCGCGCAGGCCCGCGACAACCTGCTCGGTCCACAGCAGGTATTCCTGCCGCCGCTGCATCGACCAGTCGGCGGGCGGGGAACGCAGGATGTCGCCGACGTTGCAGATTTTGTCGGCCAGTTTGAGAAGTTTGGCCCTGTGTGACTTGTGCGGGGCATTCTCGACCTGCAGACGTTTGCGCTCGGCCTTGGGCAGGCTCTTGTCGTCGGTGACCTCAAGCACGATGGACAGCACCTCCGCGCCGAACTCGATTTCGATCTCCGCGGGGTGCGTGCCCGTGTCCTCGACCGTATCGTGCAGGAGCGCGGCGGCCAGCAGGAGCGCATCCTCCACGCCGCCCAGCACAGCCAGAGTCTCGGCCACCTGAAGCGGGTGGTTGATGTAGGGCGAGGCAAAGGAATCCTTGCGACGCTGGTCACGGTGTTTCTCAGCGGCGAAACGCGCTGCCTTGAGTAGTATGTGTGCATCCTTCATGATGACTCCCTTCGATTAAAAAGACCTGCCCGCAGCCTCGCTGCGGGCAGGGGGGTTACATGGCCTTCGCGCGTTCGGCCATTTGATTCCGCAGGTTGTGAATATCGCGGTCGATGGTGAAGAGCGCGCCCAGATAGAAGATAAAGCACAGGGCCCAGGCGACGACGCACACCCACAGGATGGCGTTGGCCTGGCCGAATTGCAGGGCCAGCGCGCCTGCCAGGGCGGGAGCGAAAGCCGCGCCGAAATTCTCGACGAAATACTCCACGGCCTGCGCCGTCGAGCGGACCTCGGGCACAGTCACATCGTACACCGTGGCAATGACGTTGGGCGAGGAGAGCGGCATGAAGACAGCCGTCAGGCACATGTAAATGAAGAATTGCGTGGTGTTTGCGATCGGCGTGGTGATGGCCAGGTACATGAAGATCGCGCCAAAGATGACGCCCACACTTGAGACGATGATGCGCCCGCGATTGGTGAATTTGAAAGCCCAGTCGCCGACGTAACCGCCGACAAAGTAACCCGCCGCCAGGATGAGGATGACAGGCACCATCGTGCCCAGGACCGCGTCATTGTTGTAGCCGCGCTCGGTCATAAGATAACCGAAGAAGAAGTAGGTGATGACGTTCCAGGGGAAGACACCCGCGAAGCCCTGCAAAAAGACGAACCACATGGTCGGCTTTTTGAAGATTTCGGCGGCTTCCTGCCACGAGAAGTGGAACTGGCCGATCTCCTCGGCGTTCTTGTCGGCATACTCGGGCTCGGCCTGCCCGCGCGGCATTTCCTTGACGCCGAAGTAGATGGCCACCGCGATGACCAGTCCCAACGAACCGGTGATGTAGAAGGCCGAGCGCCAACCGCCAATGTTCGGGGCCACCATCAGCGCCAGGATCATGCCGACCAGGTAGCCGACCGGTTGGGCCAGTTGCAGGATACCGTAGACCTTGCCACGCAGTTCGGGGCCAAAGTAGTCGGCCACCAGCGAGTACAGGCCGGGGTAGGACGAGTCATCGATGCCGGTCGAGGCGCGGGTTGTCAGGAAGGAGGGATAGGTCCGCACGATGGCGCTCAGCCAGGTGGTGGCGCCCCAGATAAAGGAAGCCAGCGCCAGCAGTTTGGCGCGCGCATAGCGATCGTACAGGTAGCCCCAAACGGGATAGAGAATGGTTCCCACCAGCAAGGCCCCCGTGTTGATCAGGCCCCATTGCGCCAGGTCGATCTTGAAGTCCTTCATGATCGAGTCCTGGAATGGGCCGATCATGAGTTTGTCGGTCTGGTGCAGCAGCATAAAGAAGAAAAAGATGACGACCACGAACCAGCGATAGCGTGAACTCTTTTGGGACATCGAAAACCTCGCTCGGTGGGATTTGGTTAAGTATCAGGGTTCAGGCGGCGGGTGTCAAGTGGCGAGTGTCAGGTTGGGGATGTCATTCGTCCAGGTCGTCTTCAGAGAGGATCTCCTCGGCCAGGGTTTGCAGGGCGGCCACGTCCTCGGCCTTGTCCACTTTTGCGGCGCGCCAGTACTGTTCCAGCAGGTCGAGCGGACCCAGGCTGCTGACGGTCTGGCCCTCGGGGATGCGCACGCGCGACTCGATCTGCGGCCGTTTGACAAGGTGGAACTCGAATGTATTTTCGGCGTACTGCCGCAGGGCGGATTCGTCGATCAGCGTGTCCCACTCGCGCGGATAGTCGACCGTCAGCTTAACGACGGCCCCATCCATCTCTTTGGAAGCGGGCAACGCGGCCTTGAGAACCTCGGTCACGTTCTCGCTGGATGTGAGGGTGACCCGCCGTTCGAGAAAGGGACGCGTCCCTTCGATCTTTTTCCAGTCGACCTTGGTGCTGCCACGCGAGACCTCCGCGAGGACAAAGAACTTGTCGTCGCGGGCCTCGCCGAAGTCCACGCGCTCGATGGAGCCCGGGTAGATGACAGGCGGGTGCTGACCCTGGTTCACGTCCTGCGGCTTGTGGATATGGCCCATCGCCACGTAATCCAGCCGTCGGTCCTTGACCAGCGCCGTCGGCAGGACCAGGTCCGCGCCGAGCATGACCATGCGCTCCGCGCCGAAGGTGGCCCCTTCGACCGAGGCATGCGCGGTGAGAATCATCGGCAGGGATGGGTCCGCCTCCGAAAGCCAGCCCTCGACCAGCCCGGAGATGCGCTCTTCGATGTTCGAGAAGATCTCTTCGGGCTTTTCGGCGCTCAGTTCGAGCGAGGCCATCAGGCTCGAGCGCGCGATCCACGGCATGGCGATGACCTGGGCGGGCACGCCCCACAGGTCGTCTGGGCCGAGGAACTGCGGCCGGTCCAGCACGCGCACATACGGGACTTCGAGCGTAGCAAATTCCTGGATGGCGTGTGCGCGTCCCGCCGCGGGCGAGAGGTCGTGGTTGCCGACCAACAGCAGGGTGGGAATCTTCGCCTGCGAGAGGCGCATGATGCGCTTGCCCCACTCACGCTGAAAGGTCGGGGCAGGGGAGCGATCCTTGTAGGCGTCGCCCGCGAAGATGACCAGGTCCACACGTTCGCAGATGGCCGCATCCACGATGGTGTCCAGCGACTTGAGGAAGTCGAGCACGCGCAGCGGCAGTCCCGTGGCGGGATCGTGCCGTCCGTAGTTGGCCATGTCGATGTGGGCATCAGCGAAGTGTAATAGTTTCATAGGTCCGGTCTGAAAGTTGAAAAGTTGGAAGATTCGAACGTTTAAACCTTCCAACCTGATAATGGGTTACGGCTTCAATCCCAGTTCTTGCAGGGCCTGCACGGCGGG
Organism: uncultured Anaerolineales bacterium; assembly: GCA_938008865.1. Classification (GTDB taxonomy): domain Bacteria; phylum Chloroflexota; class Anaerolineae; order Anaerolineales; family Villigracilaceae; genus JACPVF01. The sequence continues at coordinate 4,259 of CALLJA010000578.1, read as the reverse complement.
AAACCAATTGGGATGGATCGTGAGCGCGGCGCGGTAATCGTTGATAGCCAGTTGCGTCTGCCCGAGCAGCGAATAGGCGCGCCCGCGCCAGAGCAGGGATTCTTCCAGGTCGGGTTTGGGGCGCGGCTTGAGTGTGGTGGCGGCCAGGTCGATCACGTCCTGGTAGCGGGCGCTGTAGAAGTAGGCGAAGTAGGGTCCCGTCTGGTACCACATCATGCGGAAGGGACGCTGGCTCTCAGCATTATCAAGCTGGGCGTAGACGCCAAAGGCCTCGTCGTAGGCGCGCGCGGCGTCGGCGTAGTTGTCCAGCGCGACCTGGCTGGTGCCTTCGTTGAAGAGGGCGAAATAGCGGTCCATGCCCGTCAGGCTCCGGCTTTCCTGTTCGGCGCGCTGCAGGGCAATGCGGGCGGCGGCGTCCTCATCGGCCAGCGGACCCAGCAAGCGCATCACATCGGCGTCGCGGTTGGCGGGGTAGACCACCACGAAGACGTAGTTGAACGAGCGCCAGCCGTCCATGAAATCGTCGTAGGAGATGCGGAAGTTGGGGCCGTCGTTCCAGGTATCCTGCACGGTGACTTCGCGCTTGGCGTCGTCGTAGCCCGTGATGAACTGGTAATGGCCCATCCAACTGACGACGCCCAGGGCATCGCCTTCGAAGTAGCCTTTCTCGGCCACCACGGGGAATCCCGCCGCGAGCAGGCGTTTGACCAGGTCGATGTCGCCGCCATAGCGCAGGACGGAGGTCATGCCCGGGATGTTGGCGGAGATGAAATCCTGGAGTTCGTAGGGCATCACGTTCTTGTCGGCGTTGCGGGGCTGGCCCTTGCCGTCGGTGTTGCCCGGCATGACCGTCTGCCCGATCACATCGCGGTCGCCGCTCCAGCCCCAGAAATTGAGCGCCATTGAGAAATTGGCGGGGCCGCAATAGTTCCAGCGGTTGTGCTGGTGTTCGTAGCGGAAACTCGTCAGGTTAACGGAACCAGGCAGGGGCGTGGATGTGGCGGTCGGCGTGGGCGTGGGTCCCAGGCCGGTCGGCAGGGGCGTCCCCGTAGCGGGCGGGGTGAGGGTCAGACTGTATTCGGCGCGGGTGGTGGCCAGGATGGAGTCGAAGTCCACCTGCTGTTGGCTGGGCTGGAAGACCGCCTGGTCGGGCGGGTTGAAGTAGTAGTTGATCTGTGTGCGCAGGTTATCCACGCGCCAGGCCAGGCGCTCGTGGATGGGCGGCAGGAAATACAGGCCGACCAGCAGCGCCAACCCAAGCGGGATCAGCCAGAGCCATTTTCGGTTGGTAAACATGACGAGGATTATAAAACAAAACAACAGGCCGCCCGGGCAGCTGGGGCCGCGCAAGGGCGGGATACGCGCGGATTTCGGGCCGATTCTGCAAAAGTGGACATTTTCTAACTTGTTTCTCATAAATTCCCATAACTTTTTACAGGGTCTGCCGACTTGTTCTTTTGTATAGCAAGCACCCGTCCAAAGGAGATTCTCATGAGAAAAAGCACCCTGTTCATTTCCGCCGCCCTGACCGCCTTCATGCTGGCCGTGCTGGTTGGCGTGGTTTCGGCCTATCAAAGCGTCGTCAAGTCCAGCATGGCCGCCCAGCAGCCGACCTCCGCCCCGCTGGCGGAAAACATTTCCGTCCCGCAAGCGGCCGCTCCCACGGCGGCTGCGATCACGCCCGAGCAGGCCGCCGCGCTGGCCTCGCAGGTATTGGGCCGCACCGACCTCTTTAGCGTGGAAACCGCCGACTTCAACGGCGCGCAGGCCTACCTGGTGACCTTCACCTCGGGCGACCTGGTCTACGTCAGCCCCGCGGGCCAGATCCTCTCCATCTCCAAGATCGTGCCGACCGTGGTAGTCAACACGGTGCCCTCGCATCGCAAGAAACAGGAAGAGGTCAGCATCCCCGTGCAGACGGGCGGCGGCGATGACAACGGCGGCGAAGATCACGATGACGGCGATCACGACGATTAGGACTTTCAGCATGGCTCCCAACACCCCCAACAAACCCGCGCCCCGCAACTGGAACGACATCCAGATGTTCCTGGCCGCCCTGTCCATGGCGCTGACGCTCGGCCTGTGGAACCTGTTCGCAGGTCCCGACCGCGCGCTGGCGAAGGAAAACATCCAGCCGACCGAGGTCCCACCCCAGCCGGTCTCCGAACAACCGACCGTGGCGGCTCCCACGGCCCTGCCGCAGGTCAAGATCTACCTGGGCGGCGTGGCACCCCAAACCCAGATCACCGTCACCAATGTGCGCGGGGGCGGGGGCGGCGGAGGCGGGGCCAGCCTGCCCGGCGGCGGAGGGGGCGGCGGAACAGGCTCCTCGTAACATGATCCAGCGTCTGTCCTTCCGCGCGATGGGCGCGCGCATGCTGGCCTGCCTGGACGTGGACTCGCGCCAAGCGCCCGAAGTCCTCGCCCAGGTGCCAGCCTGGTTCGAGGAATGGGAACAGGCCCTCAGCCGCTTCCGCCTCGACAGCGAACTCTCGCGCCTCAACCGCTCGAACGGCCGCCCCACGCCCGTCTCCGAGACGTTCTGGCAGGTCTTCCAGGCCGCGCTGGACGCCGAAGCCTGGACCGATGGACTGGTGACGCCCACCATCGCGGACTCCCTGCTCGAGGTCGGCTACGACCGTGACTTCGACCTGCTGGCGGGCGCGCGCCTGCCCTCGCACCTCCCCACGCTGACAGCGGTCCGCCCGCTCTCTGCCGTGAAATGGGACGAGGCCAAACGCACCATCCGCCTGCCCGAAGGCATCCGCCTCGATTTCGGCGGTATAGCCAAAGGCTGGGCCGCGCACCAGGCCATGCTGCGACTCTCCGAATACGGCCCCGCGCTGATGAACGCCGGCGGTGACGTGGCCTCCAGCGGTCCGCTGTTGAACGGCGGATCGTGGGAGATCACGATCACCAACCCGTTCACGCGCAGGGAAGAAGACAGCCTCGGGACGATCCTGCTGCGCGGCGAGGCCGTGGCCACCTCGGGCACTGACCATCGCCGTTGGCAGCAGGGCGACTTCCTGCGCCACCACATCATCGACCCGCATACGGGCCTGCCCGCGCAGACCGACGTGCTGAGCGCCACCGTTGTCGCGCCGACCGTCCTCGAAGCGGAGGCCGCCGCCAAGTCCGCGTTGATTCGCGGCGGGCTGGCGGGCATGGCCTGGCTCGAGGCTGACCCCAGCCTGGCGGGCTTCCTCGTCCTCGAAGACGGCCAGGGCCTGTATAACGAAAGACTCAAGCAGTATCTGTGATGTCGTTGCGAGGAAGCCCGCAGGGCTGATGAAGCAACCTCCTGTGTCCAAGAATCGATGAGATTGCTTTGATGCCTTCAACGTCTCGCAATGACAGGAAAGAAAGTAGGTAATATGCCCGCAAATCTCCCCGAACCCGCCGAGATGGACTCCTCGGTCAACCTCCAGACCTTCCTCACCTTGCTGCTCGCGCTGACGGCCGGTCTGCTGTTGGCCGTGCTGGTGCTGCCGAGTTGGCTGCCCAACATGGCCTTCTCGTTGAGCGGCGAAGCCCCCAAGGTCTTCTGGTACCTGGCGCGCGCCACGGCCTTTGCCTCGCTCAGCCTGCTGTGGGTCTCGATGGCGCTCGGCCTGAGCATTACCAACAAGATGGCGCGCCTGTGGCCCGGAGCGCCTGCGGCCTTTGCCATCCACGAATACGTCAATTTGCTGGGCGTCGCCTTCGCCATCTTTCACGCGCTGATCCTGCTGGGCGACCATTACATCGGCTTCACCTTCGTGCAGGTGTTGATGCCTTTCTCCACGAGCACCTATCGTCCGTTCTGGGTGGGCATCGGCCAGTTGGGATTTTACGTCTGGCTGCTGGTGACGCTCAGTTTCTACGTGCGCCAGGGGATCGGCCAGAAGACGTGGCGCGTTATCCATTACGCCAGTTTTGCCATGTACCTGATGGGACTCTTCCACGGCATCTTCAGCGGCACCGACTCGGGCCTGGACTGGGTGCAGAAGTTTTACTGGCTCTCGGCCGGCAGCCTGCTCTTCCTGTTGATGTACCGCATCCTGGCCAGCGCCGCGGACAAGCTCTTCCCGCAGAAGCCGCAGCCGAGGCCTGCTCCCGCCGCCCGTCCCGCTCCCATGCCTGCGGCGACGGCCGTCCCCACGACCCCGTCTCAGGCGGGGGCGCCGCAAGGCTCAGATTGAAGACAAAAAACGCTGACCATTCCTGGTCAGCGTTTTTCATCGTTGCTTACGTTTACGGGATGGACTCGGCCAGGCGCA
>CALLJA010000577.1 GCA_938008865.1 uncultured Anaerolineales bacterium | reverse complement strand
CTTATAATCGAACGGCGGCGTCCCGCCCGAACCACCCCAAATAGAATCAGGAAAACCATGCCCAGTCTTGTCTCTCACCCCACCCCCGCGTACCGCAATTCCACCCTGTCTGTCGAAGAGCGCGTTGCCGACCTGCTTGGCCGCATGACCCTCGAAGAAAAGATCGGCCAAATCATGCTGTGGGACGCGCGCGTCGAAGACCTTTCGTTCGTCGAAAAATTCCAGCCTGGCTCCCTGCTGCACGTCCTCGGCGAGAAGGTTAACCGCGCGATGGACCTCACCGCGCGGACCCGCCTGGGCATTCCCCTCTTGATCGGCGAGGACGGCATCCACGGCCACTCGTTTTGGAAGGGCGCGACCATCTTCCCGACCCAGTTGGCGATGGCTGCCAGTTGGAATCCCGACCTGCTCGAACAGGTGGGACGCGCCACTGCCGAAGAGATGGCCCCCACGGGCATCCACTGGACCTTCTCGCCCGTGCTGTGTCTTTCGCGTGACCTGCGCTGGGGCCGCACCGGTGAGACCTTCGGGGAAGACCCGTACCTGATCGGCGAACTTGGCGCGGCGTTGGTGCGCGGTTACCAGGGCCGCGGGCTCGACGACCCCGCCGCTGTGCTGGCCACCGCCAAACATTTCGCGGGCTACTCCGAAACCCAGGGCGGGCGCGACTCTTCCGAGGCCGACATCTCGCGCCGCAAACTGCGCAGTTTCTTCCTACCGCCCTTCGAACGCGCCGTCCGTGCGGGTGCGATGACCTTCATGACCGGCTATCAATCCATGGACGGCCTGCCCTCGACCGCCAACCGCTGGCTGCTGACCGAGGTCCTCAAGGACGAATGGGATTTCCGCGGCGTGCTGGTCACCGACTGGGACAACGTCGGGCGGCTGGTCCACGAGCAGAAGGTCTGTGCGACTTTTGCCGACGCGGCCGTTGTGGCGTTGCGCGCGGGCAACGACATCATCATGACCACCCCGCAGTTCCACCAGGGCGCGCTCGAAGCCGTGCGAAGCGGACGCCTGTCCGAGGCGGAGATCGACGGGCCTTGCGCCCGCCTGCTGGCCCTGAAATTCCGTATGGGACTGTTCGAGAATCCCCGCCGCGCCGACCTGGCCCGCGCTGCCGCCGAGATCGCCCGTCCCGAGCATCGCGCCGTCAACCTGGAGGCGGCCCGCCAGAGCCTGATCCTGCTCCAGAACGACGGTCTGCTCCCGCTCGACCCATCCAAGCTGACGTCCATCGCCGTGGTCGGCCCCAACGCCGACGACGACCAGCAGCAACTTGGCGACTGGTCGCTGGGCTCCTCGCAGCACCCGCCCGAGGCGGGCAAGCATCCGCGTGAACGGACCACCACCGTGCTGGATGGCATCCGCGCCCTGGCGCCTGCGGGCTGCGAGGTCCGTTATGAGCGCGGCTGTTCCATCACCGATGACGACCTCTCGGGCATCCCCGCCGCCGTTGCCGCCGCCCAGGCCGCCGACGCGACCGTCGTCGTCGTGGGCGACCACCTGAACTTCGTCGGCGAGACGCTCAGCACCGCCACGCTCGAACTGCAAGGTGGGCAGGCGGCGCTGCTTGATGCGCTCGAAAAAACGGGCAGGCCGTTGATCCTTGTGCTCGTGAACAGCAAGCCGCTCGTCCTGCCTCCTGCGGCCAAACGCGCCGCCGCCATTCTGGAGGTCTTCAATCCCGGCATGGAAGGTGGACTCGCCCTGGCCGAAGCCCTGTTTGGTGTGTTGAACCCTTCGGGAAAATTGACCATCTCGATCCCCGTCCACGTTGGGCAGCAGCCCGTTTTCTACAGCCAGGTGCGCGGCCAGCACGGCGACCGCTATGCCGACCTGACTCAGGAGCCGCTCTTCCCCTTTGGACACGGCTTGAGCTACACCCAATTCCGCTATTCGGACCTGCGGCTGGATTCTTCCACCCTTGAGCGCGGCGGGTCGCTGACGGTCTCGGTCGAAGTCGAGAATATAGGTCCGCGCGCGGGGGTTGAGGTCGTGCAGGTCTACGTCTCGGACCTGGTGACTTCCGCCACCTGGGTGGACAAGGCGCTCAAAGGTTTTGCCCGCCTGCATCTTGAACCTGGACAGAAGCAGACCGCGCAGGTCGAACTGCCCTGGGAGTCCTTTCAGATCGTGAACGCCGAAGGGCGCAGCCTGGTCGAAGCGGGTGAGTTCGAGGTGCGGGTCGGTCCGTCGTCGCGCGAACGCGACTTGTTGAAGGTCCTGCTGCGGGTGGAGGCTTAGGCCGCGCCCCGCGCGGAGGTCTTCGGCATCCAGAACGCCATCAACAGCGAGGCCAGCAGGGCCAGCGACCCGCCGAACAGGAAGGGCGCGGAGGGGCCGAATCCGCCCCACGCGCCCGCGCCTTCCCACAGGATGCCCGCGATCAGCGAGGAGGGAAAGGCCAGCAGGCCGATCACGGCGTTATAAGTCCCGTAGGCCGTGCCGCGCAGGGTATCGGGCACCAGGTCCGCCACCAGGGCGTTGGCGCTGCCGTAGGCCATGCCGTAGTACAGGCCGTAGGCCACATACAACAGCCACACCTGCCACGCGGACTGGGCCAGGGCGAAGCCGAAATAGATGGCCGCATACACCAGCCAGCCGCCGATGATCAGCCGCCGCCGCCCAACGCGGTCGGACAGCGACCCGGCCGGGGTGGAGATGAGCGAGTAGATCAGGTTGAACATGGCCAGCATGAGCAGGATGCCGATCACCGAAACGCCCAGGTTTTGGGCGCGCAGCACCAGAAAGGCGTCGGATGAGTTGCCGAGCGTGAAGATGCTGACGATGACCAGGAAGACGCCGAACGGCTTGCCCATGCTGCGCAGCGAGAATTTCGGCGCGGCGCGCTGACCCTTGACCGCCACGTCCTTCGCGCCCAGGATGAGCGACAGCACCGCCAGCAGGGCGGGCAGCAGGCTGATCAGTACCACCGATTGGAAGGTGGGCCTCGACAGCGACAGCGTATCGCGCTGGGCCAGCCAGACGACCCCCACGGCGATCAGGATGCCCGTCAGCGCGCCGGCCGTGTCCATGGCGCGGTGGAAGCCGAAGGCCAGCCCGCGCGTCTCTGCGGTGACGGAGTCCGCCACCAGCGCGTCACGCGGCGCGGTGCGGATGCCCTTGCCCACGCGGTCGGCCCAGCGCACGCCCGCGACCAGACCCCAACTGCCCGCGATGTAAAAGAAAGGCTTGACGAGCGCCGAAAGACCGTAGCCGGTCACGGCCAGCCACTTGCGCCCGCCAACCTTGTCGGAGAGCCAGCCCGAGAACAATTTCAGGATGCTGGCAGTGGCTTCGGCAATGCCCTCGATCAAACCGATAACGTTGGTCTTTACGCCAAGAACGTTGGCAAGGAACAGCGGCAGGATGTTGAGCACCATCTCGCTGGAGACGTCCATGAAAAAACTGGTCAATCCCACCGCCCACACGTTGCGCGGTAACTGGCGGATGCCGGGTTTATCGTTCGATTTGGTCTTGGTCATGGGCGGGTCCTGATTTCTTTGAATGGGGTGTGATGAGCATGGATGGCTACAAGCCGAACAGCAGCATCAGGTCGTTGACGTTGGTGCCGCTAGGGCCGGGCTTGAGCAGGTCGCCCAGCGCTGTGAAGTAAGCGTAGGAATTACTCTCGGCCAAATAGGTTTCGGCGCACAGCCCGAGCGCCTCGGCCTGTGCGGCGGTCTCGCCTGTGGCGACGGCTCCCGCCGCGTCGGTGGGGCCATCCTCGCCGTCGGTGGCGATGGAGACGAACAGCACGTCCCTCATCCCGCGCAGCGACTCGACCGCGCCGAGGGCGACTTCCTGATTGCGGCCGCCGCGCCCGTCCCCGCGCAGGGTGACGGTGGTCTCTCCGCCCGCCAGCAGGCAGAACGGCCGCGCGCGTGACGTGGCCGCCTCGCGCAGCGTCTCGGCCAGGCGGCGGCCGACCTCGCGGGCTTCACCCTGCAAGCCCGATGCGAGGACCTGCGCCTCGAAGCCTTCGATCTCGGCCTGATGCTGCGCGGCGCGCAGGGCGAGGTCGTTGCTGGCGATGACGTGGTTCTGGACCCGCGCAAAGAGCGGATCGTCGGCTTTGAGCGTTTCGCGGAACGGGAAGCGGACTCCGCTAAAGCGGGCGGCCAGCGCCTCGGCCTTCGCGCGCGTGGATGGGTCGGGCGCGGTCGGCCCCGAGGCAATGGCCTCCAGCGGGTCGCCGACCACGTCCGAGAGAATCAGGCTGACGACGCGCGCGCCCCGCGCAGTTTGGGCCAGGCCTCCGCCCTTGAGCAGGTCGAGGTGACGGCGCAGGGTGTTGATCTCGTCGATGCGCGCGCCCTTTGCCAGCAGCGTGGACGTCAGCGCCTGCAGCTCGGCCAGCGGGAGGATGGGCGCGGTCATCAGCGCCGAGCCGCCGCCCGAGATCAGGCAGAGCAGCAGGTCGTCGGGCGTGAGGCGCGAGACGAACTCCAGCGCGGCGCGGCCTGCCGCGAGGCTGGCTTCGCCGGGGACGGGATGATTCCCTTCCATAACGGTGACAGGATCGGAGTCCACATGCGCTGCGTGCTTGGTGACGATCAACGTATCGGCGAGGTTCGGCAACTCGGGCAGGCCGTTCACCATCGCGCAGGCCGCTTTCCCCAATCCGAAGACGAAGATGTGCTTGGCCTCGGGCAAGGGGTGCGCACGCAGATGGTCGCGCACCGCGCGGGACGGGTCGGCGGCGTCGAAGGCGGCTTGCAGGATGCGCACGACGCGCGGGTCATGCAGCGAGGCGCTGATGAAGTTCATGCCCCAAGTATAGGACGTTTGGTCCGCCGCGCAAGGGAATGGAGTAGAATCGCGGCATCCATTTTTGCAAGGAAGGCGCGCATGTCGCAAATTGATTTCACCAGCCCGGGGCCGAAACCATACGCTTCGCTCGACGAACTCTTCGGTGTGATGCGGCGCATGACCGACGATCCGCTGGCGAATGCGGGCACGAACATCGTCATCAGCCGCGGCAACCCGAACGCGAAATTGCTGATCATCGGGGAGGCGCCCGGGCCCGAGGAAAACATCCAGGGCAAGCCATTCGTGGGGCGGGCGGGCCAGATGCTCGACAAGGTCCTGCAGTCGGTGGA
>CALLJA010000576.1 GCA_938008865.1 uncultured Anaerolineales bacterium | reverse complement strand
GGCGTGGGCGTCGGGCTGGGCGTCGGCAGCGGATACGGCGTCCCGGAGGGGACCAGCGTCACTTCCACCGTGCCCGGCAGGATCGACTCGACGATCACGTCCGCGATCAGGATCTCGACCCTGGGCGTCAGTTGGTGCGTGCCCGCCGCCAGCCCGGTCAAATCCACCGTCACCCGAATGTCCTGGCGCGTGAGCGTGTCGAGCAGGGGCAGGGGCCCCGAGATGATCACGTCCACCGTGGCGGGCAGCACCTGGGCCGTCAGTCCGGGCGGCAGGCCCACCACCTGCACCACCTCGTTCGAGAGCGTCAGGCTGCTCTCGATCGGCGAGATGCCCGCCTGGATCAACACGGTCTGTTCGCCCACCACCGAAACGCCCTCGGGCAGGTTCAGGTCCAGGCGGGTGGTGATGTCTTCGCTGGCGTTGCGCAGGTCGAGCGGCTGGGTCTCCACCACGCCCGGCAGCGCGCTGACCACGTTCGGGTCCGAGGAAAAGACCGTCACCACCGGCGGGAAGACCGACAGGTCGGTCAGGCGGTAACCGCCCGCCACCTGTCCCTGCACCACCACCTTCACGGCCAGGTCGCGGTAGCCGCCCTGCTGGCTGATGGGCAGCGTCACCTGCACCTCGCGGGGTGAGAGGCTCAGTCCCTCCACCGCCTGCCCGTTCTGGTCCAGCACCTCGACCGGCAGCGACTTGTTGATGCCCTCGCGGATGCCGTCCACGCGCACCGAGACCTGCGCCTTATCCACCAGCTCGACCTTCGATTCGGCCCCCGCCACCACCACCTGCAGCGGGCTCAACAGCGGCGAGCCTGCCTGGTAGCCGACGGCGGGTTCGCCGCTCAGGTTGAGGTTGACTGTCATGCTGCGCGTAGCCAGCGGTTCCAGCATCACATTCACGCTCTCCGGCGAGACCGAGATCTTGCGGTACGGCTGTTCGCTGACCTGTACCTGCACCTCCACGTTGTGCTGGCCGCTGCCCAGCCCCGAAAGGTCCAGAATGGCGCGCAGGCTGCCCGGGTCGCTGTTGATGCGCTCCCACACCGAGGAGGGCGCGCGCAGCGTCACCTCCACCTCGCGCGGCAGGTCGCTGCTGATCACCAGGCCCGGGTCCTGGCCCACCACCTCCAGCGTGATCGGCGCGGGCAGGCTGCGCACCTGGTCCGGGTCGGCGGCGGTCACTGCCGCCACCCACACGGCCAGCGCCAGGATGAAGGCCCACAACAGGGTTCTCAGGTTGGTAGCAAATGTACGCATCGACTTTGATGGATTCCTTGGTCCTTGCGGAGAGCGCGCGCCGCCGGGCTGGAATTACTCGTCCTTGCGGCGCTGGGGCAGGGTCGGGATGAAGCGCTCGAACCAACTGCCGCTGGCCGCGCCGTGGCTGGGGCGGAAGAAAGCCGTCAGGATGTTCTCCAGCCGTTCGGGGTCCAGGCGGCGGATCATGCGGCCCGAGTGCGAGATCGAGATCGAGCCGGTCTCCTCCGAGACCACCACCGCCACCGCATCGCTGACCTCCGAGATGCCCAGCGCCGCGCGGTGACGCAGCCCCATCTGGCGCTCCGGCGAGCGGTTGAGGATGCCGCTGGAGGAGAGCGGCATCACGCAGGCCGCCGCCACCAGCCGTCCCTCGGCCAGGATGGCCGCGCCGTCGTGCAGGGGCGTGTTGGGGTAGAAGACTTGCAGGAGCAGTTCGGGGGTCACCTGCGCATTCAATTTCACGCCGCTGTTGACGTATTCCCCGAGGCTGTCGAGCCGCTGCAACACGATCAGCGCGCCGTGCTGGCGGGCCGAGAGCCGCGCCGAGGCGCTCACCACCGCGCGCACCACCTCCTCGGTCTCCTGCATGGCGGCCTTGTTCGAGATCGGCCAGATGCTGCCCGCCCGCCCCAGGCGTTCCAGCGTGCGGCGGATCTCCGGGGCAAAGATGACCGGCACCGAGAGCAGCAGGGCCGGCAGGGCGTTCATCACCAGCCACGAGAAGGCCGGCAGGTCCACCAGGCTGGTGAACAGCACGATCACCACCACCAGCAGGATCATGCCGCGCAGCAACACCATGGCCTGCGTGTCGCGCATGGAATACAACAGCCCGAAGAAGATGAGCGTCACCAACAGGATGTCGACGGCGCTCAGCCAGTTCAGGCGTTGGAAGATGAACAGGAGGTTGTTGAGAAATTCAGTCACGGTACCAGGTGGTTGGGAATCGGAACGCGCAATGCGTCCCAGGCGCTCCCGTTGCGCGGGGGAATCAGGCTGGCCGAGTTCCCCGACCCCTGGGCCCCCCGCCTAGATGGGCCGCAGGACGCGGTCCTGCCGCAATTGTTTGAAGTATGGCAGCACGCCGCGGGCCGGCATCGATTCGAGCGCGGCATCCTGCCAGGCTTGCACGCCCAGCGCCTCGGGCGCGCGGCGCTCATAGCCGAGTTTGGCCCAGGCTTCGCTGTGGGCGGCCAGCTCCTCCGAGGGGAAGACCAGCGAGGCCTCGCATTGCAGGTCGCGCGAGGCGCGTTCCACTTCGGAGATCAGGGCCTCCAGCCCGTGGACCGGGTCCAGGTCGTCTTCGAGATACAGGTCGGTGGTGCGCGCCACCAGGTTCTCCACCTGCCAGCCCGCAATGCCCACCAGCCGCGCCTGCATGCGCAGCAGCATGTAGGCCTTGTCGCCGAAGCTGGCCATCACGTCGTCGGTGGTCATGCTCTTCGCGCCCTTGCTCAGGCGCGTGACCAGCTCGGCGATCGATTTCGAGTCGCGCGGGCGTCCGCGCTGGATCTCCAGCCGCCCGGTCTCGGTCTTTTGCACCACGGGGATCGTATCGCCGCTCGGCGAGATCTTCTTCCACTGGGTCGTCACCTGCTTCCACAGGTCCTCGTAGGAACCCGTGTTGCGGATGACCACCCCGGCGGCCGCCACCTTTTCCATCTGCGCCGATTGGGCCATGATGCGCTGCAGGGCCTCGTCGCGCGTCAACCCGCGCTTGCGGATCAGGCGCTCCACCTGCACCTCCTGCGGCGCATCGGTCACCCAGATGGCGTCGCACAACTGGCGCAGGTCGCTTTCGAGCAGTTTGATGGCCTCCACCACGATCACCGGCTGGCGCGCGCGCTGCACCAGCATGTCGGTGGCCTGCCGCACCAGCGGGTGGACGATATCTTCCAGTTTGCCGAGCGCTTCCGAATCGCTGAAGACCAGCCGTCCCAGCTTGGTACGGTCGATCTGGCCCTCCTTGTCGAGCAGCCATTTGCCGAATTCGTTGAGGACCGGCTGGTAGCCGGGCGCTCCCTTGGCGATGGCGCGGTGCGACAAGGCGTCGGCGTCCACGGTGTATGCGCCCAGATGCTCCAGCATCCGGCGCACCACGCTTTTGCCGGTGGCGATATTTCCAGTCAGGCCGATGATGAACTTCCCGGGCAGGTGGCTCACAAGGTCTCCTCGGTGCGGGTGATTACCCCCTTATTTTAATGTCATTTTGCCCATTTTCAAAACGAATTTACCCCAACTTCCCGATGTTTCCGTAAGGTCCTGCCCGGCCCGCCCGTCCCCCAGGTTGACGCCCTCGCCCCGGGCGGGTATGATGAAGCCGCCTCAGGTTGGTCGGGCAGTCGCGGTCCCGTGTTGACGGGGTCGAGGAAAGTCCGCACTCCTTAGAGCACGGCGTCGGATAGCACCCGGGGCGGGAAGGCCGCCGAGAGGCGCGAACCTGCCGGAACAGGGCCACAGAAACAAACAGCTGCCCTCTTCCCCCTCCCCGCAAGGGGCGGGGGTGGGGTAGTGATGGTGAAACGGTGGTGTAAGAGACCACCGGCGCGCGCAGTAATGCGCGCGGCCAGGTAACCCCCGCCGGGAGCAAGGCCAAGCAGGAGCGAATTCGTCTGTGGACGATGGGAGGCTGCTCGTCTCCACATGTACCCTTCCCTTGAGTGGGTTGGGTCAGCTCCGGGTAGGCTGCATCGAGCGGCGCGGCGACGCACCGCCCAGAGAGATGACTGCACAGGCGGAAGCAATTCCGCTGGACAGAATGCGGCTTATAGACCGGCCTGAGGCAAACATGAAACCACGCGGCAGATTTGGGGG
>CALLJA010000575.1 GCA_938008865.1 uncultured Anaerolineales bacterium | reverse complement strand
TGCCAGGCAGGGAAAGCAGGTATCGCCACCAGTCATTCCTGCCTGTGCGCGCGATCTCAAGGTATTCCATGATGCAGTCGCCTCCAGAAATGGATATCTCAGGATTGTACCCGAAGCCGAAGATAAAAAAGCCCCGCTGGAAGCGGGGCTGTGATCGGTTTTGGTTATTTGACCCAGAAAGGCTGGATGAAGTTTCTTTTTTTCCAAGCGGCCCAGGTTAGATAGACACCCGCGGCCAGGCAGACGATCACTGCAAAGATGGACGCTTCTGCGCCGAACGCGCCGCCCGAGAGCAGGGGTGGACCGCTGAGCGTGGATTGCAGCAGCCCCTGGACCTCGTTGCCTGATACCGCCACCCCGAAGATCCCGCCCTGGACGAAGTTCCACGCAAAGTGAATGCCGATGGCCAGCCACAGGCGGCGGGTGAAGACGAAGGCCGCCGCCAGCATAATGCCCGCCTCGATGGCGATGGCCAGCGCGCTCCACAGCGTGGCGTTCGGGTTGGAGATGTGCATCCAGCCGAAGAGCAGCGCGGAGATCGCTAACGCCAGCCAGGTGCCCAACGCTTCTTCCATGATGCGGAACAGGACGCCGCGTACCAGCACTTCCTCGACCACGCCCGAGACGATGGACAGGCTGAGGGCGGGCAGGAGCACAGTCCAGGGGTTGAAGCCCGAGACATGGTAAAAGCCGAAGAGCGAGATCAGGCCGATGGTGGCCGTGAAGAGCACTCCGCCGAGAAGCACGCCCTTCCCGAGTTCGAGTGCCCCGCCTGCCGTGGATAGTTCCGTGACTGCGCGCCTTTCCACCAGGCGGACAAACCCGATGTAGGCGAGGAGAGCCGTCAGTGCCACGGCGCTTGCGCCCAGCACTTCTGGGACGCCTTGATGGATGCCAGGAATTAGGTCCAGCGTGGATTGCGTCAACAGGGTCGTGGCGAACAGGATGCCCAACCCCAGGAAGATGCGGGTGACAGGAAATTGTACGAACTTTTGGCCCCAATTTGGGGATCGAGTCGCTGTAGATTCCATTTTATTCGCTGACCAGCATCCATTTGGCGAAACGCCCATGTAACTGGCCAACGCCGCGCGCGATATTCATGAAGGCGGTCCACAGGAGGAAGCCGCCCAGCATCCATAACGGATAGGTCCACACGGGGAACGAGTAGCGGA
>CALLJA010000574.1 GCA_938008865.1 uncultured Anaerolineales bacterium | reverse complement strand
CCCCGCCGCCTACCCTTCCCAGCGAGACTCTTCGATGTGGCGCAGGGCCGCCTCGCGCGGCAGGATCCGCCCCACCGTGACCTTCATTTCGGGGTGTCCCGCAAAACTCGTGGAGATGAAAGCGCGCAGCCTGTCTTCCAACTCCTGGTCCAGGTCCACCCGCTCACCGGGCAGCGCCGCCAGCACCTTATGGTCGATCTCCCCATTCTCATCCTGCTCCAGCAGCCCGACCGCCTCGCACTCCACGATCGAGCCTGCCTGCAGGCTGTCTTGTGTGATCACATAACAATCCACGCAGCCCTCGTCCTCCGACCTGGTCCCCAGGATGAACCCGTACGGGTAGGGATACGGCGGACCGCCCGGGCGCGTCCCCTTGTACTCCAGCGTCCGCTCGTTGTAGATGCGTCTTTCGGACGAACCGCCCGCCGCCTGGATCAGCACGTTGAGCATCAGGTTTTCCTTTCTCACAATTCCTCTCTCGCATCCTGCAAACTCAAGGCACGGGAGAGGTCTCAAAGGTGGACCGCGTCAGATTGCCAGCCCCTTGAACTGGCTCATGTACAGGTGATGGAAGAAGCCCTTCGCTTCGAGCAATTGCTGGTGCGTGCCCTGCTCCACGACCTCGCCGTCCTGGATGACGATCACCTTGTCCGCGTCGCGGATGGTCGAGAGGCGGTGCGCGATGACAAAGCTGGTACGGCCTTCCATCAGGCGCAGCAGGGCCTTCTGGATTCTAGCCTCGGTGCGCGTGTCCACGCTCGAGGTGGCCTCGTCCAGGATCAGGATGCTCGGGTCGGCCAGGACCGCGCGCGCGATGGAGAGCAACTGCCGCTGTCCCTGGCTAAGGTTCGAGGCCCGCTCCGAGAGTTTGGTCTGATAGCCCTGCGGCAGTTGGCGGATGAAGTGGTCTGCATCGGCCAGTTTGGCGGCTTCGATGCACTCCTCGTCGCTGGCGTCCAGCCGGCCGTAGCGGATGTTCTCCATGACGGTATCCGCAAACAGGAAGGTATCCTGCAAGACGATTCCCAGTTTC
This sequence comes from uncultured Anaerolineales bacterium, assembly GCA_938008865.1. Lineage (GTDB taxonomy): Bacteria > Chloroflexota > Anaerolineae > Anaerolineales > Villigracilaceae > JACPVF01. The sequence continues at coordinate 3,032 of CALLJA010000574.1, read as the reverse complement.
TGTCGCAGGTCCGCCTTGGAGACCTCGCGGATGTCGCGCCCGTCGATGCTGATGCTGCCCGCGTTGACCTCGTAGAAGCGCGTCAGCAGGTTGATGATGGTGGTCTTGCCCGCGCCCGTCGGCCCCACCAGCGCGATGGTCTGCCCCGCCTTCGCCTCGAGCGTCATATTCTTGATGATCGGCTGCTCGGGCAGGTAGCCGAAGGAAACGTCCGAAAAGCGCACCTCTCCTTTGACGGGCACAGGCAGTGGAGAGTCGGCGGCTTCGTCCACTTCGGCGGGCGTGTCGATCACTTCGAAGACGCGCTCCGCGCCCGCCAGCGCCGCCTGGATCGAATTGTACATATTCGCCAGTTGCCGCAGCGGCTGGATGAAGTTCTGGGCGTAGGCAATGAAGGTGGCGATCATGCCCACGGTCACGAGTCCCTGCAAGGCCAGGTAGCCGCCCAACCCCACCAGCACGATCACAAAGAAATTGCCCAGCACGTTGGTCAGCGGCATGAGCATCAACGCGTAGGTATTGGCGTTCACGCCCGCCGCGTAGACCTTCTGGTTGCTGATGCGGAAGCGCTCGATGGCCGCCTCACTGCGGCGGAAGGCCTTGACCACACGCTGCCCGCTGATGGATTCTTCCATCACGCCGTTGATCTCGCCCAGTTCCCTTTGCAGGTCGCGGAAGCCCCTGCGGGTGTATTTGGCGATGAACTGTGTGAACCAGAACATGATCGGCACCACCAAAACGGCCGCCAGCGCCAGCCACGGGTTGAGCACGAACATGGCGATCAGGATGCCCAGCAGCGAAAGCACGCTCGCCACCAGCGAGACCACATTCTGCGAGACGGCCTGGTTGATGGCCTCGATATCGTTGGTCAGGCGGCTCATCAGCTCGCCCGCCGTGTGACGGTCGAAGAAGGCAACCGACAGCTTTTGCAGGTGCTCGAACAGGTCGCGGCGCAGGCGGCGCAGGGCATCCTGCGAGATGCGCGCCATCGTCCAACTGGAAGCGGCCTGGAAGCCGTTATCCAGCAGGTAGGCCGTCAGCAGCAGCAGTGCCAGTTGCGGCAGGCCGTCGATCTGACGTGTGGCGATGAACTTGTCGATGGCCAGGCCGATCAGGTACGGCTCCAGCAGTCCGAGCGAGATATACGCCAGCACGAAGACCATCACCAGCGCCAGCGTGGCCTTGTACGGGCTCAGGTACAATGCCAGGCGCGTCAACGCGCGGCGCGGGTCGCCCGCCTTCTCGATCCTGCCGGGCTGCATCGGGCCGCGCCCCATCGCGGCGCGGATGGTGGACGTGTTGCGCTGATTGTTGGAAGACATGCTCATGCCTGCTCCTCCAACTTCACGCCGTCGCCCAGTTGCGAGTCGTAGATCTCCTGGTACACAGGGCTGCTCTGCATCAACTCGGCGTGCGTGCCCTGCGCCACGATGCGGCCTTCGTCCACCACCAAAATTTTATCGGCGTGCAGCACGGTGCTGATGCGCTGCGCCACCACAAAACTCGTGCTGTCCTTCAGCCAGGATTTCATCGCGTCTTGAATTTTCGTCTCGGTCTCCACATCCACTGAACTGGTGCTGTCGTCCAGGATCAACACTGCGGGCCGCAGCAGCAAAGCCCGGGCAATGGCGATGCGCTGTTTCTGTCCGCCTGAAAGATTCACGCCGCGCTCTTCCACGCGCGTGTCGTACCCATTCGCCAGGCCCGCGATGAAGTCGTGCGCCTGCGCCGCCTGCGCCGCCGCCACAACTTCCTCTTCGCTGGCTTCGGGCCGCCCATAGCGGATATTCTCGCGCACCGTGCCCGAGAACAAAATCGTTTCCTGCGGCACCACGCCCACCTGCGCCAACAGGTCATTCTGCCTTACACTTCGAATATCCACGCCGTTCCAGGTCACTTTTCCCGCCGCCGCATCGTAGAAACGCGGCACAAGGTTGACGATGGATGACTTTCCCGCTCCCGTCGCACCCAGGATGGCAACCGTCTGGCCTGGTTCTGCAACCAGGTCCACACCGTTCAGTACCAGCCCGTCGTTGGTCCCGTTATAGTGAAAGTTCACACCCTCGAAGACAACCCGCTGCCCCCGCCTGTCGGGTAAAGTCTGCGGATGCGCGGCATCCTGCACATCGGGGACCGTGTCCAACACCTCGTTGACGCGTTCCGCCGAAGCCGTCGCTGCCGCGACCACATTCGCCAGCATCACCATGATCCCCAGCGGACCCATCGTGGTGTGCAGATAGTTGATGAAGGCCACGATCTGCCCCACCGACACACCGCCGCCCACCGACTGGATGCCGCCCACCCAAATGACGATCACCATGCCGATGTTGACGAAGATGCTCATGGCGGGCGAAAGCGTGGACATGAAACGCATCACGTGAATATTGCGATCCGCGTAGCCCTCATTGGCCTCGGCAAAACGCTCCGCCTCGCGGTCCGCGCGTACGAAAGCCTTCACCAGCCGCACGCCCGCGATATTCTCCTGCAAGACCATGTTGAGGCGGTCCAGCCTCTTCTGCACGGTCATGAAGAGCGGTCCCATGCGCGAGACGAAGAAGACGATGATCGCCGAAGTCGCCAGCAACACCGGCAGGATCATCGACGCCAGACGGCTGTCGGTGACAAACATCAGGACCAGGCTGCCCAGCATCAACAGCGGCGCTCGTGTGCCTATGCGCAGCGAGACTTGCACCATGCGCTGGAACGCGGTTGTGTCGCTCGAAAGCCGCACCATCAACTGGCCCGTATTCAGACGGTCGAGGTTGCCAAACGAGAACGACTGAATCTTCAGGAAGAGCGCCTCACGCAGGTCGCGCGCCACACTCTCGCCCACCTGAATGGAAAACAGGTTATTCGCCAGCGCAAATAACGTCTGCAATACCGAGATGACCAGCATGATGATGGTCGTACTGATGACCACCTGCATGTCCCTGCCGTTGATGCCCTGGTCGATGATGCGTTGGATCAGCCGCGGGATGGTCAAATCGATGACGATCACCAGCACCAGAAATACCAGCGAAACCAGGCTTCGC
>CALLJA010000573.1 GCA_938008865.1 uncultured Anaerolineales bacterium | reverse complement strand
GCGCGGCTGGGCACCGTCCGCGAGGTGGTGGCGCGTTCGCTCCGCGAGTTGGAGCGCAGCGGCGCGATCCGCATCGAGGATCGCCGCATCTACGTGGCTGACTCCACCGCGATGGAGCAGTGGACGCATCCGTACAACTAGTTCGTCATTGCGAGGTTGCGCCAGCAACCGAAGCAATCTCAAGATTTGCAGAAGTTGGGGCTTCTGGTGACTATCTCCCCGCCGCCGTCCTGGGCGGCGGACTTTTTCGAGTGATACAATTCCCTCCCTATGAATCTCGATTTTCTCCGCGATAGGAAATTCCTCTGGTCCATGCTGGTGATCGCCGTGCCTGTGGCGTTCCAGCAGCTCATCACCGCCTCGCTCAACATGGTGGACGTGCTCATGGTGGGCCAGTTGGGCGAAACCTCCATTGCCGCCCTCGGCCTGGCCAACCAGGTCTTCTTCCTGCTGATCCTGTTCCTGTTTGGCGTGACCAGCGGCATGGCCATCTTCACCGCCCAGTTCTGGGGCAAGGGCGACACGCACAGCATCCGTCGCGTGCTGGGCATTTCACTTTCCATCTCCGTGTTGGCAAGCGGATTGTTCACCCTGGCGGCCCTGCTGTTCCCCGAAACCATCATGGGTTTCTACACCGAAGACCGCGCGGTGATCGAACTCGGCGCCAGCTACCTGCGCATCGTCGGGCTGAGTTACATCGTGGTCGGCATCGTCACCTCGTACATGGCCGTTCTGCGCAGCATGGCCATGGTCATGCTGACGGCCATCGTCACCGTGGCGGCGCTGGCCTTCAAGACCTTCCTCGGCTACCTGCTGATCTTTGGGATCTGGGGATTGCCCGCCCTCGGCGTGCGCGGCGCGGCCATCGCCACCACCCTCGGCTGGACCTTCGAACTGGTTCTGCTCCTCATCCTGGTCTACGCCCTGCGGACTCCCCTGGCCGCCAACCCGCTGACCTTCTTCCGCTTCGACCGCGCCTTCCTGTTCAGGGTCCTCAAGACCTCCATGCCCGCCGCGGTCAACGAGGTCTTCTGGTCCTTCGGCATCACGGTCTATAACGCCGTCTATGCCCGCATCGGCACGGACGCCATCGCCGCTGTCAACATCAATGCCACCATCGAGGAACTGTTCTTCGTGCTGTTCATCGGCCTGGGCAATGCCTGCTCGGTCATGGTCGGCAACAAGATCGGCGCGGGCGAGAAGGATATCTCCTACGAGTACGGGCGGCGCTTCCTGACCCTGGGCATTCTGGGCGCGCTGCTGGCGGGGGGGCTGGTCATCCTGGTCCGTGAGCCCTTTATCGGTCTGGGCCTGTACGACATTTCTCCCGCCGCCGCCGACAACCTGCGCATGTTGATGCTGGCCTTCTCACTCAGCCTGTGGCTGCGCGTCCACAACTTCATGCTCTTCATCGGCGCCCTGCGCGCGGGCGGCGACACGCGCTTCGCCATGTTCATGGAGATATTCTCCATCTGGGCCGTGGGCGTGCCGATGGCCCTGCTCGGCGGATTCGTCCTGCACCTGCCCGTCTACTGGGTCTACGTCATGGTGCTGGCCGAGGAGGCCGTCAAAGCCATCGTCATCCAGTTCCGCTTCCACTCGCGCAAGTGGATCCACGACCTGGTCAACGCTGAGGCGTGAGCGAGGTGGAAGAGAAAAAAGCGGTTCGGATGCAGTCACATCCGAACCGCTTTTGATTCTTACTTTCTATTTGCCCCTTTCCCGCCCAGTTCTTGATACTGCTATTGACCGGCGGGCGGTGT
>CALLJA010000572.1 GCA_938008865.1 uncultured Anaerolineales bacterium | reverse complement strand
GGATGTCTTTGACTTTATCTTTGGAGAACCGCGTGGCGCTCGTGACGGGCGGCTCACGCGGGATTGGGCGCGCCATCGCCCTGGAACTGGCGGCGCGCGGCGCGGCGGTGGTCGTCAATTACAACAAGTCGCCCGAGGCTGCTGAACAGGTCGTCAAGCAGATCCAGGACACGGGCGGAAAGGCCGCTGCCTTCCAGGCCGACGTGTCTGATTTCAAGCAGGCCGAGGCGCTGGTCAAATTTACTATCGACACCTTTGGCGACCTGGGCATCCTGGTCAATAACGCGGGCATCACGCGCGACCAGTTGATCATGATGATGCCCGAAGCCGACTGGGATGCCGTGATCGACACCAACCTGAAGAGCACCTTCAACTGCTCCAAGGCCGCCATCCGCCATATGATGCGCAAACGCCATGGACGCATCATCAGCGTCACCTCGGTGGCAGGGCAGATGGGCAACCCCGGCCAGACGAACTATTCCGCCTCAAAAGCAGGGCAGATTGGCTTCACCAAGGCGCTGGCACGCGAAGTAGCCGCCCGCAACGTGACGGTCAACGCTGTGGCGCCCGGCTTTGTGGATACCGAAATCCTGGATGCCATGTCGCCTGAGACGCTCGAAACCGCCCTCAAGTTAGTCCCATTGGGGCGCAAGGGAACCCCCGAAGAGATCGCCTATGCCGTCGCCTTTCTCGCTTCTGACCAGGCCGCTTTCATTACCGGCCAGGTATTGGGTGTGGATGGCGGCATGGCCATGATGTAAGGAGAAAACATGCCCGACTATAACGATACTCCCGGCAAAACCACCGTTTCCCCCGATGTGCTCATCACCATTGCGCGATTCGCCGCGCTGGGCGTGCCGGGCGTCAGCCGCATGGCGCCCGTCTCGGGCGGGGTCAACCGCCTGCTGCGCCGCGGCGCGAACGACGGCGTGCGGATCGAGGTGGAGAATAACACCGTCTATGCCGACCTGTTCCTCGTGCTCAAGCAGGATGTCAACCTGCGCGAGGTCAGCCGCAACGTGCAGCACCAGGTGGCCCGCGCCGTCCAGGAAATGGTCGGCATGGAAGTGGGCCACGTGGATATTCACATCGAAGACATCGAGTACGAGGAAGTTCCCGAGGCCTAACCGTATGAAGTCCCGCACCAGGGCACGCAGCCTTGCCCTGCAAGTACTTTACGAAGTTGATATCGCCCAACACCCCGCCGCCGACGTGTACAAATTGCGGCTGGCGGATATGCCGCTGGCAGATGACCTGGCCGAATTTGCGCGCCAGATCATCTTCGGCGTGCTTCCTCTTTCCCCGGCGCTCGACCACGCCATCGAAAAATACGCCCCCGAGTGGCCTTTCGACCAGATCGCGGCCATCGACCGCAACATTTTGCGCATGGCCTGCTGGGAGTTCGCCGTGTACCGCGAGACGCCCGTCAAGGTAGCCATTAACGAGGCGGTCGAACTGGCCAAGATGTTCGGTTCCGATTCGACGGCGCGTTTCGTCAACGGCGTGCTGGGGTCGCTGGCCGAACACCAGCACGACCTGATCCAACAATTGAAACAAGCCCCCCCCGTTTAATGATATGGATATCCTCGGCGTTGGCCCCCAAGAACTGATCGTGATTCTGATCATTGCCCTGATCGTGCTCGGCCCCAAAGACATGCAAAAGGCCGGCAAGACCATCGGCAAATGGATGAATGACCTCGTCCACTCGGACGTGTGGAGACTCTTCCAAAGCACCTCGCGTGAGATCCGCAACCTGCCCACCAACTTGATGCGCGAGGCCAACCTGGAGGAGTTCAAGCAGATGGACAAGGACCTGCGCGGACAGTCCGGGCAACCTCCCGGCTCGAAACCGTTGACCATCGGGACACAGCCCGCGCCCTCAGGCCGGATAGCGGCCCCCAAAACAGAACCAGCCGACAGGGCGAATCCTCCCGCCGATGGACAGGATGTGAATGGCTAATCCGTTTCATGTCCTGTGGCGGGTGGTCAGTTTCCCCTTCCGCCTGGTCTTTGACATCCTTGCCTTTCCGTTCCGCCAGATCGCTCGGTTCGTGCGTTTTCTGAACACCGAGCCGGAGGAACACCAACTGGGCGAGGTGATCTCGGGCATCGTGACCGACAAATCGGTGCGCGCCTTCCTATGGGCCGAGATCGAGTCGCTGCGCAGGCACCTGCTGCGGGCGGTGCTGGCGGTGCTGGCGGCGGTGGGTGTGACCTTTGCTTATACGGTGCCGGTCATGGAGTTCCTGACACGGCCCATCGGCGGGCTGGCGAACCTGCAGGCCATCCAGGTGACCGAGGAGGTGGGCGTGTTCATGAAGATCGCGCTCAGCCTCGGCGTTACGATTGCGTTCCCTTACATCATCTTCGAGATCTGGTGGTTCGCTGCGCCGGGCCTCAAGCCGCGCGAGCGCAAGTTCGGGTTGGCGGCCATCCCGTTTGCCACGCTGCTGTTCGTGTCGGGCATGGCTTTTACCTATTACCTGATGATCCCGGCCGCGCTGCCCATCCTGGGCGGATTCACCGAGATCGCGCAGGACTGGACCGCCAACGAGTATTTCGACTTCGTCAACGGCCTCATCTTTTGGATGGGCATCTTCTTTGAATTCCCGCTCATCCTTTACGTGCTGACCGCCGTGGGGATCGTCAGACCGAAGGCGCTGGCCGAACAATGGCGCATCGCCATCATCATCATCGCGGTGATCGCCGCGGTCATCACCCCTACCGTGGACCCGCTCAGCATGGGGCTGGTCATGGCGCCGCTTTCAGTGCTGTATTTCATCAGCATCGGCCTGAGTTTCATCGCCTACGCCGGGCGCAGGAGACGCGAATAACAGGCCGAACCGAGGAGAAAGAATGAAAAAGACCTTCCGTTCCGCGCTGGTCGTTCTATGTCTGCTGGGCCTGTTTACACAGGGCTGCACCATCTCGCTGATCAAATGGCCCACCTTCCCCACCGCCTCTCCCGCCATCCCCGGCGGGGGCGGGCCCACCCCTACCCTCCAACCCAAAGCGCAGACCACATTCACCGCCACTCTGCCTGAGCCGCTCGCGACCGGCGAGACGCTCGTCATCTCCCTGCTCGACGAGGTCAGCGGACTGCCTTATAACATCGCCGCCTATCCCATGCAGCCGGTCGACGGCTTGACCTACTCGGCCATCCTGCCGTTGACGTTGAACGCGGTGGTCAAGTATCGGTACGAGCGGCGCGGCGCGGCACAGGTGGTGGAAGATACCAGCCTGGGCACCGCCATCCGCTACCGTTTATACGCCGTGCCCGGCCAGGGCGAAGTGCATGACATCGTCAGCGACTGGTCGGACAAGGCCTACGCCCGGCCGACCGGCAGCATCCAGGGACGCGCCTTCAACGCCGACACGGGCGCGCCCATCCCCAACCTGTTGGTCAGCGCAGGCGGAGTTCAGTACCTGACCGATTCAGCCGGGCGATTCGACCTGCCCGGCCTGCCGGTCGGCACACACACCCTGACGGCCTACGCCATCGACGGCATGTACCAGACCTTCCAGCAGGGCGCGGCGGTGGGCGGCGGCCAGATCACCAGCATGGAACTGCGCCTGCGGCCCGCGCCCATCGTCAACGTTACCTTCATCGCCGCTGCGCCCCCCTCGACCCAGGCGGGCGTGCCCGTGCGCCTGGCGGGCAACCTGCTGCAACTCGGGAACACCTTCGCTGACCTGCAGGGCGGCATGAGCGTCAGTGCCGACCGTCTGCCGCTGCTCTCCTACGGCACAGACGGGCGCTACTCCATCACCATCGGGCTGCCTGTCGGCGCGTACGTCCAGTACAAGTACACGCTCGGCGACGGCTTCTGGAACGCCGAGCACAATGCGCAGGGCGGGTTCACCCTGCGCGAGTTTGTCGTCCCTGCACAAGACACCGTCCTGCAAGACCAGGTCTCCACCTGGCAGGCAGGCAACTCGGCCCCGATCCTGTTCGAGGTCAATGTGCCCGCCAGCACCCCCGCGGGCGACATCATCCACCTGCAGATCAACCCCTACACCTGGACGGAGCCGCTGCCTATGTGGCCGATGGGCAACAACAAATGGGCCTACAAACTCTACGGTCCGCTCAACATGTTGGGCGCGTTCAGTTACCGCTACTGCCGCAACGCCCAATGCGGCAGCGCCGACGACGCCGCCACGGCGGGCAGCAGCGCAGCGGGGCGCTCGGCCATCACCAATCTGTCCTCGCAGGATTTGCAGGATACCGTCAGCGCCTGGAACTGGTACGATAACCCCGAGCCGACCACGCTGGTGGGCGCGGGTATCACCCCCAGGCAGGGATTCACGGCCGGCATCGAACTGCAGGCCGACTATCGCCCGAACTGGTCTTACTACATGCCGCAGGCCCTCACCAACATCCAGGCCCTGGGCGCGAACCAGGTTGTCTTCTCACCCACCTGGACCTTCAGCCTAGCCAACCCACTGAAGTTTGATCCCGTGCCCGGGCGTGATGCACTCTGGCCTGACCTGACAACCTCCATAAATCAAGCCCGCGCGCTCGGCCTGAACGCGGCCATCTTCCCTGCCGCGCATTTCAACGCCGCCCCCGCCGATTTTTGGAAGGCCGCCCCGCGCGATGCCGCCTGGTGGCAGACATGGTTTGACCACTACCGCGCCTTTGCCGTCCACCATGCAGACCTGGCTGCCCAAACCGGCGCGCAGACCCTCATTCTCGGCGGAGACTGGCTCGCGCCCGCCTTGCCCAACGGGGTCCTGGCCGACGGTAGCCCTTCAGGCGTCCCCGCCGACGCGGATGCCCGCTGGAAGGCGGTCATCACCGAGGTCCGCGCACATTTTGGCGGAAGAATCTTGTGGGCCCTGCCCTTCACCCAGGCCAGCCTGCAAACCCCGCTGGCCTTCCTTCAGGAAACGGACGGTATCTACCTGCTCTGGTCCGCCGCGTTGACAGGACAGGCCAACGCCTCGAAGGCCGACCTGGCAAACGAAGCGGGCCGCATTCTCGACAACGAAGTGGCTGCCCTGCCTGCGCTGATCAACAAGCCGATCCTACTGGCCATTGCCTACCCGTCTGCCACGGGCGCCGCCAACGGCTGTATCTCCAACGGCACAGGGCTCTGCCTCGACTGGACCGCACTCAACCGCCCCAACCCAGACACCAGCGCCGTGGGACTTAACCTGCAAATCCAGGCTGACCTGTACGAGGCCGTGCTGACGGCCGTCAATGCACGGCCCTGGATCAGCGGCGTGGTCAGCCGCGGATACTATCCGCCTGCGGCCCTGCGCGACAAATCCGCCTCGGTACATGGCAAGCCCGCCGCCGATATCTTGTGGTATTGGTTCCCGCGCATGTTGGG
>CALLJA010000571.1 GCA_938008865.1 uncultured Anaerolineales bacterium | reverse complement strand
CGCATGAAGGCGCTGAAACTATTGCGCGAGGAGCGGCGCTCGCGGCGGGAAGACTTCTTCGGCATGGAACCTCACAATTTCGGGATTTTTCTTTTCAGATGCGCCGACGCTGAAAAAGTTGCGGGACTCACCGCTCCAGTTCGGCAGCTTCATCGGGGCGGACCTCGCGCTTGAGCAGGAAGTACGCACCCACGAAGCGGTCATCCACGCTGCCCACCAGCATGGCGCTGCGGCGCGGGATCATGTTGACCACCTCCCAGCCTGCCAGGCCGAGATCGTCCAGCGCGGGCAGGTCGAAGCCTTCGCCCAGCGGGTCCTCGCTCATGATCTCGCCTGCCGAGAGGTAGACCATCTTGTAGCGGAAGACTTGCGCGCCCTTTTGCAACCGTTTGCGCGCGGTCTCGAAGTGGACCTGACGCGCGCGGGCGGTTTCGGCCTCCATCTGCGATTTCATGTCGCGCAGGGCGGGCGAGGCCAGGATCTCACGGGCCACTTCGCGCACTTCGTCGTCCTCGCTCTGCGAGGCGCTGACCAGGAACTCGTAGCCGCGGCGGTCATTGAGTTTGACCAGCCCTTCGGCCGCGTCGAGCTGGGTCATCCAATCTTCGTCTTCGGCCATCAGTTCATACAGGGTTTCGATGTCGTGCATTCGTACCAGTTCGTCGATCGGTTTTGGCATGGCTTCCTCCTTACCTCGATTGTATCACTTCAAAAAAAACAGCCCCGAGGACTCGGGACTGTTTTTGATTTTGCGGGTTAGAAGGAACGCAGGGCGGCTTCGCGGTCTGTGAAGGATTCGAAAAAGGCCGTCAACCCGACCATATCCAGCACGCTGTTGACCTCGGGGTGTACGTTCAGCAGCTTGATGTTCTTCTGGAAGCCGACCTCGCGGGCACTTTCCGACGGCCTGGCGCTCGACCAGCCCTGCTCGGGGTCGGGCGGGGTCTCGCCGCGCAACAGCAGGGCGATGGTATGCAGGGCTACGATGCCCGCGCTGCTGATGTAGGTCAGCGCGCCCAGGTCGAGCAGCATGTTGCGGGTGCCTGCCGCGTAGAGTTCTTTCGCGCGGGCGATCAACTCCTGGTAGTTTTGGCCGTCCAGTTTGCCTTCCAACCGCAGGATCGTGATGGGCGCGCTGCCCTGCTCCTGGGATACCAGCATGTTCATATGCTCTCCTCGTTGTGGAAGCGCCGCAAGCCGGCGCAGACGGGGCGCGGCCTACTTCTTGACCGACTCGGCCAGCTTTAACAGGCTGGCCACGCTGACGGGTTTGATCAGGATATGGTCAGCGCGGGCGGTGAGTTGCTTGGCCTTGATGAAGTCGGCGGTGACGACTGCCACGATCACGTCCGGGTATTTGGCGCGGATCGCGTCGAGGATGTCGCTGCCAAAGGCGAATGGCAGGTGCAGGTCGAGGATGACCAGGTCGGGGCGGCGGGCGTCGAGCAGTGCGGGGTAGCGATTCCCGTTCTCGTCCAGGTCGGTTTCGTAGCCCGCCTGTTGCAGGGCGGTGCGGTAGATCATCCCCAGTTTGGGGTCGTCTTCGATGATGAGAGCGTATGGTTGTGTCATGCTTATTCTCCGGGAGCGTTTTTGATAGGCAGGGTGACAGTGAACAGGCTGCCCCGCCCGATCTCGCTGGCGAGGTGGACCTGTCCGCCCATGAGTTCGACAAGTTGGCGGGTGATGGCCAGGCCCAGCCCCGAGCCGCGGTTCTTGCGCGTGATCGAATTGCTCACCTGGCGGAACGGTTCGAAGATGTTCTGCTGGTCGGCGGGCGGGATGCCCACGCCGCTGTCATGCACTTCGATGGACCACGAGGCCGGCGACGGGCGTTTCAGGCGGACGCTGACCGCGCCTTCCTCGGTAAACTTGATGGCGTTGCCGCCCAGGTTGATGATGACCTGCTGCAGGCGGTTGAAGTCGCCGTAGAGTTCGTTGGGCAGGCTGGGGTCGAGTTCCACCTGGAAGGATAATCCCTTTTTGTCCGCCAGTACAGACATGCTGGTACGGATCTTTTCGAGCAGGTCGGCAGGACGGAAGTATTCCTCGAACAGGCTGAGGGATTTCGACTCGATCTGAGCCTCGTCGAGCAGGTCGTTGACCATGCCGGTTAGGTAGTGGGTGCTTTCGATGATATTGCGCATTGCGCTGTGTTGGCTTTCGTTGAGCGGGCCGAAGGCGTTGTATTCGAGCAGTTCGGCGTAGCCAAGGATGCCGCCCAGCGGGGTGCGCAGTTCGTGGCTGACCCTCGATAGCAGTTGACTCTTGAAGCGGCTGGCGTCCAGGGCCTGGTCGCGGGAGAGGGCCAGGGCTTCCTGCGCCTGGCGCAGCGGGGTGATGTCGCGGGCCACGGCCTGGAAGCCGATGACCTCATCGCCGTCCATGATGAGCTGCACGTTCTGGCCGATCCAGGCGATCTGCCCGTCTACGGTGACGGCGGGAAACTCGAAGTAGGAGGTGCGGGTCTTGCTCAGGTACTGGTGGTCGTAGAAGCGCTTCAGCCGCGTGCGGAATTCGGGGGTGGTGATGTCGAGGTAGTGCCTGCCGAGCATCTCTTCTTCGCTGGAGAAGTTCAGCACCCGCAGCGCCGAGGGGTTGACGTAGATGAAGCGGCCGTCGGCGTCGGTGCGATAGATGACGTCGCTGGCGTTTTCCACGATCTGGCGGAAGCGGGCCTCGCTTTCCTGCAACAGCGACTCGGCGCGTTTGCGTTCGGCGATCTCCTTCATGGCCGAGTCGTACAGGTTGGCATTGTCGAGCACCAGCGCCACTAGGCGGGCGAACAGGATGCCGGTCTCGGTCTGTTCGGCGGTGAAGTGGTAGCCGGGTTGTGAACGTCCCAGCGAAAGCACGCCCAGGCAGCGGTCACCGGCCATGACGGGGAAGTCGGCGGTGGCGTGTAGGTTTAGCGGATAGATTTCGCAGCGGTGTTCCCAGGTGGCGTAATCGTCGAGGATGACCGGTTCGCGCGTGTCGTAGGCCTGCCAGGAGAGACGCGCCTCTTCGCGCGCGACGCGGTCGCCCTTGAGTTCGGGCATGTTGACGGTGAAGGCTTCCACTACCAGCATACCGTCCTCTTCGAGCATCAACTCGCTGTAGGGGGCGTCGAGCAGCACGGCGGAGCGTTCCACCACCACGGCCAGCAGGTCATTCAGGTCGCGGCGGTTGAGCAGGTCAAGTGTCACCTGGTGCAGGATGGAAAGGTAATCGTTCTGTTTCTGCAACTGATCTTGCAGGATCTTTTGCTCACTGACGTCCTGCTTGATCTCGACGAAGTTGATGATCGTGCCGTCGCGGCTGTGGACCGGGGCGATGGTGGCCGATTCCCAGAATCGGCTGCCATCCTTGCGGTGGTTGTGGAATTCGCCGTGCCAGATCTGCCCGCGATTGACCGTCTGCCACCACTCGTCGCGGCTGAAGTCGGGCGTCGAGCCGAAACCGTTCATCAGCGCGATGGGCGAACGCCCGCGCGCCTCTTCGGCGGTGTAGCCGGTCACTTCGGTGAACTTCGGGTTGACGTATTCGATCAGGCCGTTGCGGTCCATCACGATCACGGTATTACCGCTTTGTTCCACGGCCTGCGAGAGCCTGAGCAACTGGTCTTCGGTGGACTTGCGGTCGGTCACGTCTTCCTTGATAGCCACGTAGTTGGTGATGGCGCCGCTCGAGTCCATGACCGGGGCAACGGTGGCATATTCCCAGTACAGCGAGCCGTCCTTGCGGCGGTTCTGGAATTCGCCGTTCCAGACCTGTCCCGAACTGATGGTGTCCCACATCTGGCGGTAATATTCCCTGGATTGCCGCCCCGATTTGAGGATGCGCGGATTGTTGCCCAGTGCCTCGTTGACCGAATAACCGGTCGTCTGTTCGAAGCGCGGATTGGCGTATTCGATGTTGCCCTCGGTGTCGGTAATGACGATGGTGCTGCCGCTCTGCTCGATGGCGCGGAAGTATTTGCGCAGGTTGCTGCTGGTGCGTTCGGCTTCGTCGCGGGCCTGGGCCAGGTCGCGGGTGCGTTCCACCACGCGCTGTTCGAGCAGGTCGCGTTCCTGTTGTAGCAGGTTGAGCGATTGCGCCTCCTTTTGCCAGGCGCTGTTCAGGTTTTCGAGGAGCGTGACGAGGAAAATCAAGATGACCGACATGCCGACCGCAAATACCAGCAGGCCGAGCACTTCGAGCGGCGGGGTTTGCAGGAAAGGCGTGCCAATGGAGATCTTCTGGAACGGAACGAATATCTTTGCAACGATCAATGCGGCAAAGATGCCCAGCGTGACGAGCGCTATCGTGAAGGTGAAGAATACGCGGCGGCGCGTGAGCAATACTGCCGAGACGATGACAAAGGTCGCAAAGAAGACGGCGCTTTGCATCGAAAAGCCGTAATTCAGCAGTTCGATGATCCCAAGGCTGTAGATCGTGGCTAGAAATATGCCGGTCCGAAGAGTGTATTGGACGTCTCGCGCCAGCCCCAGGAACCAGAAGAAGGCGATGATCACCCCAAAGGCGACATCCGTGCCGGTTAGTTTGGAGGCAGTCAGCGCCGTGATGAGGAGGGCCAGGGTTCGCGCGGTCGCTGCGAACCTCAGGATCATGGTGAAGAGACGTTCGCGGATTCGATGCCAGGCAGGGTTGACGTTGGGCGGGATGGGCAGGTCTTCCTTGGCCGGCGGGTAGAAGAAACGGACCAGCGCAGCCAGGATTGGGTTGCGAATACTTTCCTCTGCGGCTTGCTCATCTCCTGACCTTCGGGGTTGAGTATCCACCCGAGTCGACGTGCTTTGTGAGGGTCTGGGGCCCTGCGCGCCTTCCTCGTCCATGGCGCGTAGCAGGATGACGCGTCCCACGAACTGGTCCTGGCGGTCGTGCAGCGGGGAGATGCGCACCTCGAAGCGGCGGCTGGCCTCGCCGCGCCCGACGACGAGTTCGTCAGTGGCCTCGATCTGGTCGCGGAAACGCTCCACCAGGTGCGCCCACGGCTGGAAGACGACCTGGGCATCCTTCCCGACGGCGTCCGCCGCAGGGACGCCGATCATGCGCGCCGCAGCGCTGTTGATGTCCACGATGTTGCCGCGCGCGTCGAGCACGATCATGCCTTCGCGCATGGCGTCCATCACTGCGTCGCGCGCGATGGGGGCGATGTCCATCAAGCGGAACCCAAAGCTGGCCCACGCAAAAGCCGCCAGGCTGACGGCGAAACCGAAAGGCGTCAGGTCGAGGTCGCTTTTAAGGAGGACATAAATGATACTGCCCGAGAGGGGCGCCAGGGCCGCGAAGAAGAGCAACATCCTCTGTCCGCGGAACGCGCCGCGCGCGCGGGCCAACGAGCGCACCAGCAT
>CALLJA010000570.1 GCA_938008865.1 uncultured Anaerolineales bacterium | reverse complement strand
CCGCTGGGACCGCCGCCGAGGATCAAGATATCGGTCTGCATGGGATGATTTTAACCAAATAGGTCCGATTTCGGCGGGGGCGGCTTTCTTAAAAAATCGGCAGGGTGCTTGACTCTGCTACCTGAAATGTGCTATTCTGATATTAGATATAATATCTAATATCAGGCAAATTATGCTGAATGAGCTTCCCTCCCACCGTCAACTCAGAAAACTTGTCGCCGACCAACTGCGGGCGGCCATCCTCGACGGGCATTTCAAGCCGGGCGAGTGGTTGCGCCAGGAGCGAGTAGCGCAGGAGTTGGGCGTCAGCCAGATGCCCGTGCGCGAAGCGCTCAAAGAATTGGCGGCCGAGGGGTTGATCGAGCATGTGCCGTATCGTGGGGTGCGCGTGGTGACCCTTTCGGTCGAGGACATTGAGGACTTGTATGAGCAGCGCGCCTTCCTTGAAAGCCGCGCCGCCGAGAAGGCCGCCGAGAGTATCAGTGAGGGGGAACTCGCCGAATTGAAGGCCATGCTAGCCGAGATGGAATCGCTGCCGCCGGAGCAGATCACCCAGTATCGCAAGGTCAACCGCAACTTCCACGAGATGATCTTCCACATCAGCCGCCGCGAGTACCTGATCCGCACATTGACGCAGATGTGGGAGGCGTATCCCACCATGTTGATCGGTAACTTCGCAGAGACTGCGCGCCAGCCGCTGCCCCAACGCGACGAGCAGGACCAGATGGAGCACCGCACCATCGTGGCGGCCCTCGAAGCGCACGACGGCAAGCGCGCGGGCGAGGCGATGAAAGCGCACATCCTCTCGGCGGCGGGACATCTCCTCGAATCCCTCAAGGTCATTTCATGACGACCACACTGATGCCGATGGGCGGAGCGCTCGATGAGCGCAAAGACCCTGCCGTGTTGATGGAATTCCTGCGGCGCGCGGGCGGCAAGAAGGCGCGCATCCTGATCCTGCCGCAGGCATCGGCGCGGCGCGATACGGGCCGCGAATACGTCGAGATGTTCAGTGACTTTGGCGCGAAGGAGGCGCTCTCGCTCGAATTCCGCAAACGCGCCGAAGCCGGGACGCCCGAGCAGGTTCGCGCCATCCGCAGGGCCACGGGTATCTTCTTTTCGGGCGGCACGCAGATGCGTATCGCGGTTACCTTGGGCGGGACATCCCTCGAAGCGGAGTTGTTGGCAGCCTACCGCCGCGGATGCGTGGTGGGCGGAACCAGTGCCGGGGCCTCGATCCTCTCGAAGACGATGGTTGCCTACGGGCGCGGCGGGCCGACCCCGCGCGAAGGCATGATCCAGTTTTCGGCGGGCCTCGGCTTCACTGACAAGTTCCTCTTCGACCAGCACTTCCGTCAGCGCGACCGCCTGGGGCGGTTGATCTACGCCGTCTCCTCGCACCCGGGCGTCTTTGGCGTGGGCATCGACGAAGACACCGCCGCCGTAGTGGAGGACGACCACCGTTTGACGGTGGTCGGCTCGGGGGCGGTCACAGTTGTGGACGGCCTGCAGATTGGCGAGACCGACATCGCTGAGATCGAGCACGGGGGCGCAGTGGCGGTCTCGAACCTGACCGTGCATGTGTTGACCAAAGGCAGTGTGTATGACGGGCGGACGCGCACAGCGGCCCTCCCGCAAACAAAGCTCCTTGTCGATTAGGAGCACAGACCAAAAGGAGAAGATATGAGACATTTGAAGATCGCCTTGACGTTGTTGTTCGTGGCCGCGTTCGCGCTGGCCGCCTGCAGCGGACCCGCCGCCACGCAGCCCGCCTCCGGGGCGACGGAACCCGCCGCCGTCACAGAAGCGCCCGTGGTGGATCCCAATGCCCCGGTCAGCGGCGGTACGATCATCATCGGCACGCCGCAGGAGCCCGGCATGATGAACACCCTGCTGACCTCCTCGTCCATTGAGGACGCCGTGACCTCCCTGTTTGACGAGGGCCTGGTTTCGGTCAACGAGAAGGGCGAGTATGTGCCCGTGCTGGCCAAGGAACTGCCGACCGTCTCGGAAGACGGCCTGGTCGTGACCTGGAAGCTGAAGGAAGGCGTCAAGTGGTCCGACGGCTCCGACTTCACCTGCGACGACGTCAAGTTCACCATGGACGGCGCCCTTTCGGACCTCTCGCAGGTCAGCGCCTCGGGCTATCGTGACATCGAGACCCTCGAATGCCCCGACCCCTATACCGTGGTGGCCACCTTCGGTGAGGTCTACGCCCCGTACCTGCGCCTGTTCGCCTACACCATCCCCGATACGGCCGGTCCGCTCGAAGAGATGGAGACCTGGGATATCAACCGCAATCCGGTCGGCACTGGTCCGTTCATCCTGAGCGAATGGGTGCCCGGCGACCACCTGACCTTCACCAAGAATCCCTATTACCGCGAAGAGGGTAAACCCTACCTCGACAGCATCATTATCAAGATCCTGCCCTCGCGTGAAGTGGGCATGCAGCTGCTCGGCACCGGCGAGATCGACGCCCTGTGGGACCTGACCGAAGCCGATTTCCCGGCCCTGCAAGGGATGGCCGCCGATGGCGTGACCTTCGTCAGCACCGTGACCGGCGAGAACGAACTGCTGGCCTTCAACTTTGGCAATAACGACGGCAGCGCCCCCGCCGACCCGTCCACCAACCCGCACCCGATCCTCTACGACCTGAAGGTGCGCGAGGCCATCCAGTACGCCATCGACAAGCAGATGATCGTGGATACCCTGTTGTACGGCAACGTCAAGGCCGGCAACAGCGCCGTGCCGGTCGGCACCTTCGGCTGCCCGCAGCCCGCCAGCGAGTTCAACCTCGGCAAGGCCAACGCCCTCCTCGACGAGGCCGGCTGGAAGATGGGCGCCGACGGCATCCGCGAGAAGGACGGCATGCGCCTGAGCCTCAAGATCGCCACGACTACCGGCAACCAGCTGCGTGAACAGACCGAGCAGGTGCTGGCCGAGATGCTCAAGCAGGCCGGCATCGAACTGGTCATCGAGAACGTCCCGTCGGATGTGCTGTTCGCCAGTTGGGAAAGCGACGGCATGCGCGACCACGGCACCTTCGATATTGTGATGTACACCACCGGCCCGGGCACCGACCCTGACAGTCACCTGTATTCGAGCTATCACAGCAGCCAGATCCCCACCGCCGAGAACGAAGGCACTGGCGCAAACTTCGCCCGCTACATCAACGCCGATGTGGATGCCTGGCTCGACGAAGCCGCCACCATCACCGACACCGCCCAGCGCAAGGACCTGTACTGCAAGGTGGTCGAGCAGATCAACAAGGACATCCCGCGCCTGTTCCTGTACGAGCGCCTGTCCATCATGGGCCACCGCGCCGACTTCCACGGCCTGAAGATATCCCCGACCTTCGTGGACTTCGCCTGGGACGCCGCCAACTGGTGGACCTCCAAGAAGTAAGTTGACCCGAGCGTGTGCCCCTTCCTCCCGCAAGGCGGAGGGGGCACGCGTATTTTGCATGTAAAATATTTCCAGCGCCGCGTTTTTGCGATCCGCCCGCAGGAAAGGCTGCCCCCGGCTAACCCGCTTATGCTCATCTACTTCACCCGTCGCATCCTGCAATCCGTCTTCACCCTGCTCGTGATCAGCATGATCCTGTACGGACTGATCTCGTCCGTGCCGGGCGGCTTCATGAGCGCCTACACCGAGCGGGCCGACTTCACCCCCGAGGACCTGGCGCGCATCCGCGCCAAGTTCGGGCTGGATGACCCCATCCCGGTCCGCTACGCAAAATGGCTGGTGAGCATGTTGCAGGGCGACATGGGCAGTTCCTTCACCACCAAACGCCCGGTCATGGAGGAGATCGCGGACCGCCTGCCGAACACCCTGCTGCTGATGGGACTGATGATGGTCTGCACCTTGCTGGTGGCCATCCCGCTGGGAATCCTTTCAGCGGTCAAGCAATACACCTGGTTCGACCACATCGCCACCACGGCCGCCTTCGCCGGGCAATCGCTGCCCGTCTTTTGGTTTGGGCTTTTGCTCATCATCGTATTCGCCGTCACACTCAAGGGTGGCGACGGACGTCCGCTGCTGCCCGGTTCGGGCATGTACACGCTGGGTGAGCCGTTCTCGCTTTGGGACCGCATCCGCCACCTGATCCTGCCGGTCTCCATGCTGACCTTCGTCTCGGCGGCGGAATACATGCGCTACCTGCGCTCATCGATGCTCGACGTGATCCACGAGGACTACGTCCGCACGGCGCGTGCCAAGGGCCTGCGCGAGAACCTGGTCATCTACAAGCACGCCCTGCGCAATGCCATTATCCCGCTGGTGACGCTGATCGCGCTCGACCTGCCCGCACTGTTCGGCGGCGCGCTCTTCACCGAGACCATCTTCGCCTGGCCGGGCATCGGGCGGCTGTACTTCACCGCCGCCCTCAAAACGGACTATCCGCTGGTCATGGCGATCCTGATGATCGAATCGGCCTTGATCATCGGCTCCAGCCTGCTGGTCGATTTCCTGTACGCCACCCTCGACCCGCGCATCCGGTTATCGTAACATGGCCGCCATTTCCGCCCCCCTCCCCGAAACAAAAAGCGCGCGCGAACAGTCACTGTTCCTGTTCTTCTGGCTGCGCTTCATCAAACACCGTATGGCCCTCATCGGCGGGACCGTCACCCTGCTGATCGTCCTGCTGGTGGTCCTGGCCCCGCTGGTTTCGCCGCACGACCCGATGACCCAGGACCTGCTGCACCGTTTCCAGCCGCCCTCCGCCGCGCACTGGATGGGTACCGACGACCTGGGCCGCGACATGTTCGCGCGCGTGCTGTACGGCGGGCGCATCTCGCTTAGCGTGGGCCTGTTCGCCATGACCATCGCCATCCTGCTCGGCTCCACTATCGGACTGGTGGCGGGCTACTACGGCGGCTGGGTGGACAGCCTCCTGATGCGCATGACCGAGACCTTCATGTCCATCCCGCGCCTGTTCGTGCTGATCGCGATGGGCATGTTCCTGCGCACGCTCGACCTGCCCTTCCTGCAGGCGGGTTCCTTCCTGCCGATCTCCATCGTCATCGGCGCGCTCTCGTGGATGGGCACCGCCCGCCTGGTGCGCGCGTCTACCCTGGAGCTGCGCGAGCGCGAGTTCGTGCTGGCCACCCGCGCCCTGGGCGGCTCGGATGCGCGCATCCTCTTCCGCCGTATCTTTCCCAACATCGCCAGCCCGATCATCGTCTCGGCCACGCTCGGCCTGGCGGGCGCCATCATCAGCGAGAGCGGCCTGTCTTACCTGGGCTTTGGCGTGCAGTTGCCGACTCCCACCTGGGGCAACATGCTCTCGAACACGCAAAGCCAGATGACCACCGCTCCGTGGACGGCGGTCTTCCCCGGCCTGATGATCTTCATCATCGTGATTGCCATCAACTATCTTGGCGACGGCCTGCGCGATGCGCTCGACCCGCGCCATGCGATGAAAAAATAGCACTTTGCAAAATTGCCCATGTTTCCGCCGCCTTCATGGCGGCGGACGGTTAAAGGATTACGCCCTTCGACTGCGGACTTTGCTCAGTCCTCTGCTCACACGTGCCTGCGCACGGTGCAGGCAGGGCAAAAGTTATTAGGAGAACGCCGATGAAAATCCGCCTTGCCACCCTGTTCATTTTGCTGACATTGATCCTTGCCGTCCCGATGCAGACCTCCGCCCAGGCGACCCCGGGCCTGCTGCTGCCCATCGGCGCGGGCTACACCGACACGTACGCCGGCCTCGGCCAGCACGCCGTGGCCAATGCGCGCGGCGACGTGGTCCACATCCTGGTGCTGGCTTCGCCCTACGCAACGGATGCCGCGCACATCTCCGAAGGCGAGTTTGCGCAGAACATGAAGGACGCCGAGGAGCGCCGCCTGCAGGTCGATGGCGCCTGCCAGCGCAGCCTGCCCGAAGGCTCGGCGTTGACCTGCAAGGTGGAACTGCTGCCCATCTTCACCCAGGAAGACGCCCGCAAGCCCGAGAACCTGGCCTACTTCACCGACGACGTCTCGCTGATCTTCATCCTTGGCGGCGACCAGGAGACCGGCATGGGCGCCATCCTCGGCACGCCGGTCGAGGAGCGTATCGACCAGCTGCACGCGATGGGCACCATCATCGCCGGCACGAGCGCGGGCGCGGCCATGCAGTCGAAGGTCATGATCGCTTCGCTGGCCACCAATTACGGCATCAAGGACAGCCTGCGCGTGGGCGCGGTGCGCTACTGGAACACCGAAGAACAGCACGGCTTCAGTTTCGGCCTCCAGAACGCCGTGCTCGACCAGCACTTCTTCCAGCGCGCGCGCATGGGACGCCTGCTGAACGTCATCACCCAGCCGGGCATGCCGCACCTGGGCGTGGGCGTGGACGCCTACACCGGCGTCGTCTCGGACAGCGAAGTGCTGCGCGACGTGTTTGGCCTGTATACCGTGACCGTGCTCGATGCCCAGACCTATCACTCAGCCGATGCGGTCAAGTATGTGACCGTCGAGCCCAACCGACCGCCCATCATCAGCGTCCGCAACGTGGTGGTCAACCTGCTCTCGCCCGGCGACGTAACCTACGACCTCAACACGCGCACTTCGTCCATCGCGAACCCGCCCGCAGTGTGGGAGCGCTCCTTCGAAACGCTGACCCTGCCCGAGGGCGCGGGGCCGCTCCTGCTGGGCGGGAATATCCTCGACACGGTGGCCGACAGTCCCATCCTGAAGAAATTCAAGGAACTGGCCGGGGAGAACATCCTGATCGTCGCTTCGGGCTACCCCTCGGGACGTTCGGCTGAGACCGCGATCAAGAAATATACCGACGGCCTGGGCATGCCTGTCCAGTCCATCGTGGCGGGCGATGAGCCCATTCTCATCCCCGAGGGCGTGACCGGCGTGCTGGTCATCGGCAAGGACCAGTCCAAGGTCAACGCGGCGGCGCTGGAACCGCTCAAGGAATTCTGGCTTTCGGGCGGGCCCGTCATGGCCGATAACGCCGCCGCGCCCGTCTTCGGCGCGTTCTACTCGAACCACGAACCGACCCCGTCGGATGCCGAACTCGAAGAACTCGCCACGCAGAAATCCTTCTGGCAGGGCCGCACCAAGATGCTGCCCGGCCTGGGCTGGCTGAACGTGACCCTCGAACCGCAGTTGGTCGGCGACCTGCGCTTTGGCCGCCTGTTCTCGCTGGCCTACAATCATCCCGACCTGCTGGCCATCGGCCTGAACCAGGATACCGCCCTGCTGCTGACCGCCGACGGCCCGACCGCCCTCGGCGACGACGGCATCTACGTCTTCGACCTGCGCCAGGCCAGGACCCAGCTCGGCGCCAACGAGGGCTTCATCATCTCGAACGCCATGCTGGACGTCTTCGCGCCCGGCGATTTGATCCAGCCCGAAACGGCGGACGTGAACGCCCAGTTCGACCCCGCGCCCACGCCTGTCCTGCCGACCCCCGCGCCGACCGCCACCCAAACCCCCGTCCCGACGGCCCTCCCGTCCACCCAGCCCGCGCCGACGTCTGCCCCCGCCGAGACGCCCGCCCCTGCGCCGCAGCCCGCGGCCTTCCCTGTGTGGGGTGGGGCGCTTGCGGTGCTGGCCCTGCTGGCCGCAGGGGTTTGGTACTTCCGCAGGCGAAAATAGGCCTGTTCTCCCTCTCGCTCCCCTCGAAGCGCCGCTTCGAGGGGAGTTTTTCATCGGGGAGGACAGACAGGACAAGCGAAGGATCATCGAAGGATGACCGAAGGATGAGCGAAGGATCAAACAGGGCGGTCAGGAGAGATTTCCCCGTATTTTTTGGACGCTTCCGCTGTATAATTTTTTCATTCACTTGGTTACGGTAAACCGAACACCCCGCACGGGAAGCCTTTCCATGCGGAAAAATCTGCCGTCCGCGCCGCCGCCCTGGCGGGCGCGCCCATCTTTTGCATGGAATAGGTCAGGAAAAATATGAGACGTTTGTTTGCAAGTATCTTCTGCATGTTCATTCTGGCCGCTTGCGCGCCTGCGGCCACGCCCGCGCCTGCCTTCCCCACGGCCACGCTTTTGGCGGCAACCCCAAGCCAGACGCCGACGCCCCCGCCCACCGCTTCGCCGACCCCATCGCTGCCCGTGCGCGACGGCGGGACCCTGTCTCCGGGCGCGGCGGCGATCTCGAAGGACAACCTCTCCCAGTTGACGGAACTGGCGGTGTGGGGCAAGGGGACCATCCAGGAGATCGGATGGTCGGCAGATGGAAGCCAGATCGTCATCGTCACATCCACAGGCCAATATGGATATGATTCGACCTCGTTTCAGCGCCTGGATGAAAAGGACGTTCAACTTATAGAAAACCCCAAAAAGTCCGTGAGTGTGCAGGACTTTGACATGTCGAAGGGGTACAGCGTTCAAATTTCCAATGCGAAAAGTGGCGGCCGCATCGGTTCCTTCCAAATGGAAGGTTTTTCACAATACTGGCCCGAACTGCATTACCTGCCCGGAAGCGACGTCATTGTCATCGATGCGATCAGGAATGTGCAATTACGCGATGGGATATCATACGAAATTCTGGGCGAATTCAGAGGGGTTACCTATGTTTATGACGTTGCCCCTGACGGGAGCCTGTCGATGGCCGAGGATTACCTTTCTGCCATCGATGTTTCCAAAGATCGAAAGATGATCGCCACGGGACAGTTCGATGGCAGGATCGTTCTAAGAAGCGGTGAAGGATTTGCCGAGCACTCGACCCTGGATGCAGAGGGTCCTGTTCGGTTCCTTTCCTTTTCGCCTGATGGCACAAAACTGGTCTCTGAAAGCAATGGGAAAATATCGGTGTGGGATGTGGCGGGCGCTTCGAGCATCGGGGCGCTTCCAGACACTTTCATATCGGGCGACTTCTTTTACGACGCGAACCACTTTGGGGGAGGTGCTGGACTGGGCCTGACCGTAAAGGGAAATACGCTGGCCTACGCCAATAAGGATAATGCAATTCTCCTGGACCTTGTGAACGGACAGCAGAGCGGCCTCATTCACGTCAGGCAGGGCAGCCTGCTCGATAAGCAGGAAGACGGGAAATTTGGGCACCCCGAGTATCAGCCCATCAGGGACGTGTTCTTATCCGCCGATGGGCAAACTTTGATCACTGTGCTGCCTGATCGGTCTTATGTTTGGGATGTTCCCAGCGCTCAATTCCTCAGGAGCATCGCCAGTATGGATGAAAATGAAAGCTATGAGGTGGTCTCTGTTTACTCTGCGACTGATGATTTGTTATTGACTGGGAATGCGGTCAGCAGCTATGTTCGGATCTGGAATGTGGAGGATGGAAGTTCTCTTCCTAGTATCAAGGCCTGGAGACCCAATACCAGACTGTTACAACCTGACGGCACCCACAGCCTGGCCATTTCGCCCGATGGCAGGTTCGTCTTCTCCTGGTCTGGGCTCGAAGGCGCGGCCAGCCTGTGGGAGATCGGGACCCAGCAAAAGGTCATGACGATCAAGATTCCCGCCTCGGAATACTCGCAATATCACCCCGGCTTCTACCCTGTCGCCATATCGCCTGACAATACGAAACTGGTCTTCACGTATTCGCTGGACCCCGACGCCCACATCGCCATTGTCTACTCGATCCCGGACGGGAAGGAACTCTATCGGATCCTGGAGCGTTATGCGGTTTTCTCCCCGGATGGGTCGCTGATCGCGGCTTCGATCGGGAACAACATGATCCGTTTCTACGATGCGGCGACCGGCAAGGTCCTTGGCAACGTGACCAGTTCGTATCCCAACCCCGACGGATTCCAACTGCTGTATTTCTCCGAGGATGGGAAGATGCTGACGGCGGTTTCGACCAACGGCGTGGTCGGCGTCTGGGGAGTTCCATAGGCGGCATGGAATTCAGCCCAAAGATTCATGGCCGCCGTTCGATCCGCCTGCAAGGATACGATTATTCCCAGGCGGGCGCATATTTCATCACCATCGTCGCCTGGCGGCGGGAGATGTTATTTGGGGAAATGGTGGATGGGAAAACCCCGCAAGGGGTCTGTGTGGTGTTGAATGATTTTGGCAGAATTGTCTGCGAAGAATGGGAACGGACGGCGGCCGTCCGCCCGCGTGTGGAATTGGGCGCGTATATCGTTATGCCGAATCATATCCACGGGATTCTGGTGTTTACAGATAATGTAATGAATGATGTAAACGTAGGGGCGACCCGTCGGGTCGCCCCTACACGGCCCACATTGCGATCGGGTTCATTGGGCGCGGTGATCGGACAATTCAAATCCCTCGTGACGAAACGGATCAACAGGTTGCGAACGTGGCGGGACGTCCCATCTGGCAGCGGAATTATGGAGCCTGCCCTGAGCCTGCCGAAGGGAACATATCATCCGCAACGAACACGAAATGGACTGCATCACCCGTTACATCGAATCCAACCCAACCCGTTGGGCGGAGGACGAGGAGAAT
>CALLJA010000569.1 GCA_938008865.1 uncultured Anaerolineales bacterium | reverse complement strand
CGTGCCGCCGTCCGCTTTGGAGGCGTCGGTCATCATCGTCAGACAGAACGGGCAGCCGACGGCGACCGTCTCGGCCCCAGTCGATTTGGCCTCGTCGAAGCGGGTCACGTTGACGCGCGCCGTGCCTGCTTCCTCTTCCTTCCACATCTGCGCGCCGCCCGCGCCGCAGCAGAAGGACTTTTCCGCATGGCGCGGCATCTCGATGGTCAGCGCGCCCGCCGACTTCAATGCCTCGCGCGGTGCGTCCAGGATCTTGTTGTGGCGTCCCAGGTAGCACGGGTCGTGGAAGGTGACCTTCATATCGTCTTTCGTTACTTCCAATTGAATCTTGCCAGCACCAACCAGCTCGTTGATGAACTGCGTGTGGTGGATAACCTCGTAGTTGCCGCCAAAGGCGGGATACTCGTTCTTGAGAGTGTGCAGGCAGTGCGGGCAGGTGGTGACGATGCGCACCTGGCGGGGTGACCCCGCCACTACTTCATTCAGGATTTCCACGTTTTGCGTCGCCAGCCCGAAGAAGATATCCTCGCGGCCCGCGCGGCGCGCCGAGTCACCCGTGCAGGATTCGTTCTTGCCCAGCACGGCGTAGTTCACGCCCGCCGCGTTCAGGATCTTCGCAAAGGCCTGGGCGGTCTTCTGCGCGCGCGCGTCCGTGGCGGGAGCGCAGCCCACCCACCACAGAATCTCGGGCTCGGGATTCTGCTCGATGGTCGGGACCGTGAGGCCCTGCGCCCATTTCATGCGGTCGGCCTGGCTCACGTTCCACGGGTTGGCGTTGCGCTCCATGCCCTTGAAGGCCGTCTCTAACTGTTTGGGGAAGGCGCTCTCCATCATCGACAGGTTGCGGCGGATCTCCAAAATGTCGCGCATGGGTTCGTTGCCCACGGGGCAAATGTCCACGCAGGCGCCGCACGAGGTGCAGGCCCAGACCGCCTCATCCGAGATGAGCGTCTTGAGTTCCACGTCCGTCCCGCCGCCACCATTCAGGTGGTAGCGCTTGTTGATCTCCAGTGCGGCGGGCGAAAGCAGTTTGCCCGTGTTATAGGCGGGGCAGACCTCCTGACAGCGGAAGCACATGATGCAGGCGTAGCTGTCCATGATCTGCTCCCAGCCGAGGTCTTTCATCTTCGCCGCGCCAAACTGCTCGATGCTCTGATCGTCGAGGTTGACGTAGCTCAACTGCCCGATGGATTTCCGCTCGGGCTTGAGCGCGAAATTGATGGGAGCGAAGAAAAGATGGATATGTTTGCTGTAGGGGAAATAGGGGAGGAAGGCCACCACCGCGCCGATGGACAGCCAGAATGCGAGGTGCTCTCCCACGACGAGCGCACTCGGATTCATCCCCGACCACCAGCCTGCCACCGTTGAAATGGTCGGCTGCCACGGGTCAGCGTGACCCGCCAAAGCCAGCCCAAAGGATTCCCCCAGGAAGCGCATCGAGTTGTGGATGAAGATGAAGCCCGCCACGATGGCCGAGTCGCGCATAATTCCGAAGCGGGCCTTGGGGTGCAGCAGGGTCGTCTCGCGCGTGGACAGGGTCGCAGGCCGCAGGAGGAAGCGGCGCACCACCATCGCCAGGATGCCGAGGATGATCGCCACGTTGGCAATATCCGCCAGCAGGCGATAGGCATTCCCGAACCAGCCGAGGTGTTCGAGCAGCTTGAAGTCGGTGTAGGCGTAGATCAGGTCCGCGAGGTTGATCAGCAAAAAGGACAGGAAGCCCCAGCCGATCAGCGCGTGCAGGATGCTCGGTCCCAGGCGGAAACGAAAAACGGGTTGGAAGAGCCCGACCTTGACGATCAGTTCTCCAATCCGTTTGGGAATGAGGGACCAGTTCACCTTCCCCTGGCCGCTGCCGATGTTTCGGATGATGCGTTCCACGCCGCGCCAGGTGTAATACAGGGATGCAGCCACCGCCAGCACAAAGAGGATTCTTTCAACGAGGGTGAGCATGACGCCTCCATAGCAGTCCTCTCCCGTGGGGGAGAGGATGGGTTTGGGATGTGGTTTAGTTTAGCACACCTTTAGGCGCTGGCGGAAAAATTCACCAGGCTGTCCCAAATCTCGGTATTCAATTTTTCGCGCTGCGCCTGGGCAAAGTCCCAAAACAGGGATTGCGCGCGTGTAAACGGGTAATGCACGTTGCGTGAGATGTAGACCGTGCGGTGCAGGTCGAGCCCTTGCAGTTCCACCTTCTTCACGCGCCCGAAGGCCAGCCCGCGCGCGGCGACCATCTCCGAGACGAAGGCGATGCCCACCCCGCGTTCCACGGCCATCTCGATGGCCTCGGGGTTGCCGAGTTCCATAGCTACGTTGAGCATGTCGGGCGTGATGCCGTAGGCGCGCAGTCCCTGCATGACGGTCTCGCAGGTACCCGAGACCTCCTCGCGCATGATGACTTTCTGGTCGAGCAGGTCGTCCGGGGTGGCGTGGCCGTAGCGGGCCCAGGGATGGTCGGTGGGCACGATCAGGATGATGCGGTCGTCGAACAGGGGCTGGCAATCGATGTCGCGGTGTTCGAACAATTTGCTGGAAGCACCCATCGGGATGGTCTGGCTGACCAGCCGCTCGAAGATGCCATCCCGCGACATGATCTTGACGCGCGGATGCACGGCGGGATATTCCTGTTGGAACATGGAGAGCAGGGCGGGCATGAGGTACTTGCCTGCCGAGGTCGAGCAGCCGATCAACAAGTCGCCGCCCACTTCGTGCGTGTGGATGTTTTGCAGGCTGTCTTCCAGCAGACGGGCCGAGCGTAGCACTTCGCGCGCCAGCGGCAGGATGGATTCGCCCGCCTCGCTGAGCGCCACCGACCGTCCACGCCGCAGGAAGAGTTCGACCTTGTAGGCCTGTTCCATGGCCTGGATGTTCTGGCTGACCGCCGACTGGGACATGTTCAGCCGCCGCGCTGCCTGGCTGAAGTTCTTTTCCTCGGCGGCGGCCAGAAATACGCGCAGCGTGGATAACTCGACCATAATTTTCTCCTGGCTGATAAGGTGGGTTGATAAAGTGGCAATATGAGGATAAGTTGTAATCATGGCTTTTACCAGTGATAATCGTCCGAACTTCGGGCCGCGGAGTTGGGTAAAAATCCCAAATAAAACCTGCCTGCAAATGACGTTGCAGGCAGGTTTGCGTACTATTTTTGGGGAGCCGTCTGGGTTTTACTTGACCACAGGCAGTTCAGCGGCTGCCCAGGCATTCATGCCGCCCGCCAGGTTGCGGACGTTGGAGTAGCCGAGCATGCGCAGGTACATCATGACCATCGAGCCGCGATGACCGGACTGGCACAGCACCACGATGGGCGCGGCCTTGTCGGCGGGCAGGCTGGCCAGGTTGGCGGGCACGTCGTTGATGGCGATGTTGAGCGCGCCCTCGATGTAGCCGGC
>CALLJA010000568.1 GCA_938008865.1 uncultured Anaerolineales bacterium | reverse complement strand
CGCTCGGCCTGGGCCTGGCGGGACATGGCGTCCTCGAGGTCCTGCGGGATGACGATGTCGCGGATCTCCACCGACTGCACGGTCACGCCCCAGGGCGTGGTGCGCTCGTCGATGATCTTCTGCAATTCCTGGTCGATCACGCTGCGGCCCACGAGGATGTCGGCCAGCATCATGCGGCCCGTGATGTCGCGCAGGGCGGTCTGGGCGGCCCAGTCGACGGCGGCTTCGTAGTTCTTCACCTCGAGCGCGGCCTTCTCGGCATCCCATACGACCCAGAACAGCACAGCATCCACGTCCACGGGAACAGTGTCCTTGGTAAGCGTTTTCTGGGCCGAGAAGGGTGTCACCATCACGCGGTGGTCGATCCAGGACGGGATGGTGTCGATCACTGGCACAATCCAGAACAGCCCAGGGCCTTTCAGTCCCTTGAACTTACCCAGGCGCAGCACCACGGCCTTTTCCCACTGGGATGCCACTTTAAGGGCAAACAGGATGTATGTCCCGACCAACAGTGTGCCGAGCACCCAGGCGCCGATCCAGCCGTCGCCGAGCTTGCCATCCATCAGAAGCGCGCCCAGCACGCCAGCCGCCAGGAACACGCTGAACAGCGCGCCTGCGATCGGCGGGATGTGCTGATCGATCTTCGCGGTACGAGCATCTTTCGTCATGGCTAGTTTCATGTCATTCTCCTTCGTTGTTCAGTTCGGTCTGGACCTCGAGCTGGTCCAGCAGTTTTTGCCTGATCTCATCGGACGAAAATCCCAGGCGGCGGGCTTCCCGCACGTAGCGGCTGGCGAGCGCCATAAGGGACTCGCGCCGCAAACGATCGGACAGTTCGGGCGGCGGCTTCTCTGTGATATACGTACCGCGGCCTTGTTGGGTTGAGATCACCCCGGCCTCATCCAACATGCGGTAGGAGCGGGCCACCGTGTTGAAGTTGACGCGCAACTCCTCGGCGAGCGACCGCACGGTTGGCAGTTGGTCGCCGGGCTTGAGCGTTCCGTCCGCGATCTGCCGCTTGATCTGTTCGATCAGCTGCAGGTAGATAGGCAAGTCGGAACGCAGGTCAATTTGAAGGGTTTCGGAAAATCGCTTGTTCATAATTGTATCATTGTATTATTGTACTAATTGTATCACCGCCGCGCCGGTTGTCAATCCCCAACAAAAAACGGGCGTCCACCGTACGCCCGCAGTTCATCGATTCGATCAACCTACCCCAGATTCATGGCAACATGCACCGAATACACGTGCCCAGCCTCCTGATGCCTTCCTCGATCTCATCCACCGGCTGGGCGGTAAAATTGAGCCGCATCCACTCGTCGCCGCTCACCCCATCGGTAAAAAAGAAATTACCCGGCGAGAATGATACGCCTTCTCGGCAGGCGGCCGTCAGCAGGTTGCCGGCCGCCAGGGGGGCGGGCAGCCGCAGCCAGATGAACAGTCCGCCTTTGGGCACGTCAAAGGAGACATCTGCAGGCAGGTGACGGGCGATGGCGGCCAGCATGGCGTCGCGCCGCCTGCGGAAAACCTGGCGCGATCGATGAAGATAGGCTTGATAACGCCCGACGGTAACATAGGCATCCAGCGCGCGCTGGATCAGCGTGGAGGTCGCCAGGTCGCTGACCCGCTTGAAGTTGAGCAGGCTGTCATACACGGGGCCATCTGCCACGATGAAGCCGACCCGCAGGCCGGGCATCAGCATTTTAGAGAACGTACTGACGTAGATTACCTGCCCGCCAGGGTCAAGCGCCTTGAGCGATGGCTGCGAGTGGCCCTCGTAACGCAGGTCGCCGACAAAATCATCTTCCAGGATCGGGACGTTGTAGCGGTCTGCCAACACAATCAACTGTCGGCGGCGGGCGCTGCTGAGGCAGGTCCCCGTCGGGTTATGGAAGTTTGGGACGGTGTAGATCAACCTCGGGTGATGCTGTTGGAGGAGCGTTTCCAGTTTTTCCACCTGCATGCCCTGGGCATCCATCGGGACCCCGACGATCTGAAATCCAAGCGCCCGAAACAAATCAATGGCCCCGGAATAGGTGGGGTCTTCGACCAGGACAATGTCGCCCGCCTTCAACAAGACCTGCGAGACCAAAAAGATCGCCTGCTGTGAACCAGCCGTGATGAGGATGTTCTCGGGGTGAGCCTGCAATCCCTGGCTGGCCAAAATCTGGGCAATGCCTTCCCGCAGGGGGGCGTATCCGTTGCGCTCGCCGTATTCCAGGGCGGCGATCTGGTCGCGGCGCATGACGGTCTGGATGATTCTGCGAAACTCCTCGGAGGGAAACTGGCGCGCGTCACTGACCCCGCTGGCAAAACTGATCGGATGCGGATGCCCGCCGGCGGCAAGCATCTCATCCGCCGCATCTGACCTGGGCATGATGTGCTCGGACCGGAGGCTTTGCTGCCAAAGCGGCAGGGCGGCAGCGCTGTTCTTTGGAATGAACGGGATCGGGTTCTGCGGTAAAACGTAGGTCCCGCTGCCCATGCGCGAGAAGACCAGGCCGTCTGCCTCCAGTTCGGCGTAGGCATTTTCGACAGTGGTGCGGTTGACGCCCAGGTCATGGGCCAGTTGACGGCAGGCGGGCAGGCGCGTGTCGGCAGTCAGGTTTCCCGAGAGGATGGCCTGGCGCAGGTAGGCGCCGATCTGTTGATACAGCGGAATCCCGCTTTGACGGTCGAGGGGAATGCGCATACAGAACCTCCGTTCATATTGGCTCGGTGACTATAACATTATCCCGCACGAAAAAACAGAGACAATTTTACCCAGGCCGCCTCAATTGTCAAAATTGGCCTGCTCTTCTTTGATAAATATTGGCCCTTAACATATACCAATTTCGGCCTAGAATCTCGGAGACCATCCGAAAATCGGAGTGCGGGTTTGGTCTGCCTTACATTGCGGGCTGGAACCCGCGCTCCATAAATTGAATCTCACAAGTCAGGAGCACAACATGGAACAAAAGACTGGTACCTGGACCGAAAAGAAAGGCCTGGCCCAAATGCTGAAAGGCGGCGTCATCATGGACGTGGTGAACGCCGAGCAAGCCAAGATCGCGGAAGAAGCCGGCGCCTGCGCCGTGATGGCGCTCGAGCGCGTCCCCGCCGACATCCGCGCGGACGGCGGCGTGGCCCGCATGTCCGACCCCGATATGATTCTCAAGATCATGGACGCGGTCACCATCCCCGTGATGGCCAAGTGCCGCATCGGCCACTTCGTCGAGGCGCAGATTCTCGAAGCCATCGGCATCGACTACATCGACGAGTCCGAGGTGCTGACTCCCGCCGACGAGGTCAACCACATCCTGAAGCACAACTTCAAGGTCCCGTTCGTGTGCGGATGCCGCAACCTGGGCGAGGCCCTGCGCCGCGTGGGCGAAGGCGCTGCGATGATTCGCACCAAGGGTGAAGCCGGGACCGGCGATGTGGTGGAAGCCGTGCGCCATGCGCGCACCGTGCTGGGCGACATCCGCCACCTGACCACCATGGCTGACGAGGAGTTGATGCGCTACTCGAAGGAGATCGGCGCTCCCTATGAACTTGTCAAGGAAACGAAGGAACTCGGCCGCATGCCCGTGGTCAACTTTGCGGCGGGCGGCGTGGCCACCCCCGCAGATGCGGCGTTGATGATGCAACTCGGCGTGGATGGCGTGTTCGTCGGCTCGGGCATCTTCAAGAGCGGCGACCCCGCCAAACGCGCGGCGGCCATCGTCAAAGCGGTGACTCACTACAAAGACGCCAGCATCCTCGCAGAAGTCAGCAAGAA
>CALLJA010000567.1 GCA_938008865.1 uncultured Anaerolineales bacterium | reverse complement strand
GTGGTATAATCGCGCCGTTTTATGAGCCTATTGAGCGTAGCCGAGGCGCGCGAGCGCATCCTCTCTCATTTCCAACCTGTTGCGGCTGAGTCCCTGCCTTTGGTGCAGTGCGCCTTCCGTGTGCTGGCGCGCGACGTCGCCGCTTCGACCGATCTCCCCCTCTTCGACAATTCCTCCATGGACGGCTTCGCCCTGCGCGC
The DNA here is from genome assembly GCA_938008865.1 of uncultured Anaerolineales bacterium. GTDB lineage: Bacteria > Chloroflexota > Anaerolineae > Anaerolineales > Villigracilaceae > JACPVF01. The sequence continues at coordinate 805 of CALLJA010000567.1, read as the reverse complement.
CGCGGATGTGGCGAACGCTGCGCCCCATTCCGCGCGGACCCTGCGGGTGGTGGCCGATATCCCAGCGGGCGCCACACCGACAGTTTCGCTCGCCGAAGGACAGGCCGCGCGCATCATGACGGGCGCGCCCCTGCCCCAGGGCGCAGACGCCGTCCTCCCCGTGGAAGACACCAACTTTCAGAACCGCTCGGCGGGCTTGCCCGCGCCCGAGTTCGTGCAGGCCTTCCAGGCTGTGAAAGCGGGTGACAACGTCCGCCCGCGCGGCATGGACATCCGTACAGGCGAGGCGGTCTTGCAGGCGGGGCATTTGCTCAAGCCGCAGGACCTGGGCGTGCTGGCCATGTTGGGCGAGGCCCAGGTCCGCGTACATCGCAGGCCGCGCGCCGCGCTGCTCTCCAGCGGCGACGAACTGCTGGCCGTGGACGCTCCGCTCGAAAGCGGCAAGATCCGCGACTCAAACTCGTACACGCTGGCGGCCCTGGTCGAAAGCGCGGGTGCGGAGGTCGTCCGCCTGGGCGTGGCCGCCGATCAGCGTGAGGCGGTGGAGGCGCTGGTGGAACAGGCCGCCGCCCTGCAAGTGGACTTGATCCTGTCTTCGGCGGGGGTCAGCGTAGGGGCGTTCGATTACGTCAAGGAAGTGGTCGAGACCAACGGCAGGCTGGATTTCTGGCGCGTGAACATGCGGCCAGGCAAGCCGCTGGCCTTCGGCGAATATCGCGGCATCCCGTTCATCGGCCTGCCTGGGAATCCAGTCTCGGCCTTCGTGGGATTCGAGGTCTTCGTGCGGCCCGCGCTGGGGCGGCTG
>CALLJA010000566.1 GCA_938008865.1 uncultured Anaerolineales bacterium | reverse complement strand
GCGAAGAACACGCTCCCTCAGAGCGACACAAACTGGACTTTGCTACAGCCATGTCTTCAACCCAAAGCGCACTTGACGCCCTGCCCCTTTCCCCGTAAGATTGCCCCGCAACTTAGAACATATTTTCCCTCACCCCTTGCCTCTCTCCCTCAGGGAAAGCGGATGGGGTGAGAGGTATCGGAGTTTTATGGCCACCCACGCGATCCGCAAAATAGACATCGACCACGAGATGCAGCAGGCGTACCTGGATTACGCCATGTCCGTGATCGTCTCGCGCGCCCTGCCCGACGCCCGCGACGGACTCAAACCCGTGCAACGCCGCATCCTTTATGCCATGTACGACATGGGCATCCGCGCCGACAGTTCTTACAAGAAATCCGCTCGTATCGTTGGCGAGGTGCTGGGTAAATATCACCCGCACGGCGACGCGTCCGTCTATGAGGCCATGGCGCGCCTCGCGCAGGACTTCTCCATGCGCACCATGCTGGTCGATGGACAAGGCAACTTCGGCTCGGTGGACGGCGATCCGCCCGCTGCGATGCGTTACACCGAGGCCCGCCTGGCCCATCCCGCCATGGACATGCTGGGCGACATCAACAAGGACACGGTCGATTTCACGGGTAACTTCGACGACACGCTCGAAGAACCGTCCGTGCTGCCCGCCGCCATCCCCAACCTGCTGGTCAACGGCGCGACGGGTATCGCCGTCGGCATGGCGACCTCCATCCCGCCGCACAACCTGGGCGAGGTGGTGGATGCCCTCGTCTACATGCTGGAGAAATGGGAAAAACTCGACGATATCGACGTCGAACAGTTGATGGAATTCGTCCAGGGTCCAGATTTCCCCACGGGCGGAATCATCGTCGAGCAGAAGGGCGAGGAGGCCATCGACGAGGCCTACGGTAAGGGCCGCGGCCGTGTCACCATCCAGGCCAAGGCTCACATCGAAGAAATGGAACGCGGCAAGAGCCGCATCATCGTTACCGAACTGCCGTATCAGGTCAACAAATCCAGCCTGATCGAGCGCATCGCGGAGTTGGTGCGTGACGGCCAGCTCGAAGGCCTGTCGGACCTGCGCGATGAGTCCGACCGTCAGGGCATGCGCATTGTCATTGAGTTGACCAAGAACGCCGAGCCCGAGAAAGTCCTGGCCGCGCTTTACAAACGCACGCCCATGCAGTCCACTTTCAGCATCAACCTGCTGGCGCTGGTCGACGGCGAGCCGCGCACCCTGACCCTCAAGCAGGCTCTGCGCGTCTACCTCGAACATCGCCTGACGGTCATCAAGCGCCGCGCAGAATACGACCTCGAAAAGGCCAAGGCCCGCGCCCACATCCTCGAAGGTTACCTCGTCGCGCTCAAGAATCTCGATGAGATCATCGAGCTCATCCGCTCCGCCGCCGACGTGGACGCCGCGCGCGTCAAGTTAATGAAGCGTTACAAGCTGAGCGAACTCCAGGCCAACGCCATCCTCGACATGCAGTTGCGCCGCCTGGCCGCGCTCGAGCGCAAGAAGATCGAGACCGAATACAAAGAGGTCAGCGCGCTCATCAAGGCGCTGACCGAGCTGCTCAAATCGCCGAAGAAGATGCGCGGCGTGGTTTCCGAAGAATTGCTGCGCGTGAAGGCCGCCTATGGCGACCGCCGCCGCACGCAGATCGTGAGCGTTAAGGCAGGCAAGGCCGCCAAATTGCTGACCGCCTCCGACCTGATCCCCGACCAGACCGTCTGGGTCGGCATCACGGCAGATGGGATGACGGCCCGCACCCACGACGACAAGGCCCCGCGCCCGAGCGGAACCGACGCCCCCAAGTGGCTGGTGCGCGTCAACACGACCGATGTGCTGTATCTCGTTTCGACGAGCGGAACTGCCGCGGCGGTCGGAGTCCACACCGTGCCCGAGGCCGAAAAACTCTCGGATGGCGCGCCGTACTACAAGGTCTCGCCGCTCAAGGAAGGCGACGAATTGGCGGCGGTCTTTTCGCTGCCCGCCAAACGCGCTGACTTCCCCGAAGAAACCTGTGTGCTGACCGTCACCCGCGGCGGCATGGTCAAGAAGAGCGCCATCAGCGAACTGCCCGGCCCCTCAGCGCAGACCTTCGTCCTGGCGCGCGTCAACGATGGCGACGCCCTGGGTTGGGTGGCGCTGACCGACGGCAAGAAGGACATTCTGCTGGCCACGTCTTCGGGCATGGCCATCCGCTTCAAGGAGGACGAAGTCCGCGCGATGGGGCTGATCGCGGCGGGCGTCAACGGCATCAAGCTGGACGTCGGCCAGGAGGTCATCGGCGCGGAGGTCATCCCCGCGCAGGGTGAAATCCTGTTCATGGGTACGGATGGTAAGGCCAAACGCGTCGAGCCGAAGGAGTTCCCTGTTCAGGGGCGGTACGGTAAGGGCGTCATCGCCTGGGACCTGCCGCGCGGCGTCAAGCTGGCGGGCATGGCCATGGGTAAGGGCAACTGGATTGCCACGGTCCATTTGCTGAAAGCAGCGGCCAAGTCGCACCGCCTGGACGAGGCCCAACTACGTAAACGCGCCGCCACCCGCGGCGACGCGCTGGTCGAGATCAAAGCCGGCGACGCCGTGACCCACGTCACGCTCGGCTGGATGGTGGATAAGTACGTCTCGAAGAAGGCTGAGGAACCAAAGAAGAAACCTGCAGCGGCTAAGGCGGCCAAGAAGCCCGCGGCGAAGTCCAAACCCGCCTCAAAATCCCAACCCACGGCGAAGAAGAAAAAGTAGGCAAGTTCAAGCCCCCGAACATACGGGGGCTTTTTACAACCCGCGATTTCCACGCAGGGGCCGCGGTCAGGAAATAAAAGAGGCAAAGCGGCGGGCTTTGCCTCTTCTGTCTACCTGGCCGCATCCTGTTTGATGCGTTCGATAACTTGCAGGAACACGCTGTATGGCTGCGCGCCGACCACCGCGTAGCGGTTGTTCATCACGTAGGTGGGAACGCCTTGCACGCCGATGCGTTGCGCCTGATTCACCTGGGCCTGAACAAGTTCGGTGTACTTTCCACGTTCCACCTCAGCTTGCATCTCGTCGGCGTCAAGCCCCGCTTCCTGGGCAGCCTGGCGCAGAATATCCCAACTGCTGATGTCGAGGCCTTCGCCGTAGACCTTCTGGAACACGGCGTGATGGAAATCGAGCAGCCTGCCGTGTTCGCGCGCGTACTCGGTGGCTTCGTGCGCCAGGCGCGTGTTATAGATGCGCTCCGTGGATTTGAACTTCATGCCGCTGGCAGCCGCCATCTGGGCCAGACGCTCCTCCGAACCATTGGCGCGCGCCTGCTGGATGTATTCGGGCAGGTCCATGCCTTCGGGCGGCGTGTCGGGACGCAGATAGTACGGGCGCCAATCCACTTCAACGTTGTATTCGGTTTGTAACTTTGCGACCACACCCTGGCCGACATAGCACCACGGTCAGATGTAGTCAGAGAAGATCGTCAGTGTGTATTCCATAGTGTCCTTGAAATTAGAAATATGGATTGCAGACTTGAGTCTGCATCATTCGCGGACTGAAGTCCGCCCTCCATTATGGGCGCAGGGAAAGCATCACGCCGTTCTGTGACGGGTCGTGTATGAGCAGTCCATGTTCGGTCTGGTTGGCGGCGATTCCCGCCGCATCCACGCGGGCGATGACCTCGTCCAGCGCGGACTGGTTGGGCAGTTCCACGCTGAAGTAGCGCAGCCCCACCGCGTCAGGCGGAGGCGGCGGAGCGCCCTCGCCCTGCCAGGTGTTCAGCCCGATGTGGTGATGATAGCCGCCCGCCGATACAAAGGCCATGCGGAACTCATCCACCACGCCCATGACGTCGAAGCCGAGCACGCCGTGATAGAAGTCCACGGCTTCGCGCAGGTCGCGGACGTGCAGGTGCATGTGGCCGATGCGCGTCTCGGGCGGGACGCTCGCGTCGATCGGGTCGTCCTCCGCCAGGTGCGCGAACAGCGCCTCCAGGTCGAGCGGCTCGCGGCCATCGCTCAGGCTGCCATCCTTGCGGCGGGTGATGTACTGACCGTCCTTGAGCGACCAGGTCCCGTCTTCGGGCGACTCGGCATACAACTCGATGCCGTTGCCTTCGAGGTCGTCGAGGTAGGTGGTCTTGGTCATGATGTGGTCGGTTGGAGAGTTGGGATATTTCAGCACGAAAAGACGCGCAACAGCGCGCGCCAGTTCGCGCTGATTGGGGAACAACGTGGCGAAGTGATACAGCCCCGTCACACGGCGGTAGCGGCGATACCCGGGCTGTTCGACTAGGCGCAGGATGTCCGTATCGCCCGAGCCGAGCGTGGCGATATTCCCTTCACGGCGATGCAGCAGGAAGCCGAGCGCCTGCTGGTAAAAGGCGATCTCGTTATCGAGGTTGGACACACTCAACGAGACATGGCCGATGCGGGCCTCGGGGTGGATGGAAAATTCGGTTTGGATTTGGGTTTGTTTTTGAGTGGACATTTCAATACCTTTCAAGGTACAACATGGACGATACGGATGCGGACAACTTTACATTTTTCGGGAGCAACCGTCAACCACCAAAGAGCGACAATTGTCGAATAAGCGACAAAAACATTTAAATGTTGCTTTTGAAAATGTGGATTTTGGGCATGGAAACCGTCTTGGGAGTAAAATTATCCAAACTCACCCACGGCAGGCTCCCATGAAAAACTTCGACCCGCGCTACAACGACCTCCCCAAGACCGAACTGCACATCCACCTCGAAGGCGCCATCCGCACCCAGACCATCATCGACGTGGCGCAGCAGTACGGCCTGAGCCTGCCGACCTACGATCCCGCCGAATTGGACAAGCACGTCAAGATCTATGACCAGATGCAGAACCTGGACACGGTGCTGGAGGCTTTCGGCATCTTCCAGAAGAGCATCACCGCACCCGAAGTGGTGGAGCGCATTGCCT
>CALLJA010000565.1 GCA_938008865.1 uncultured Anaerolineales bacterium | reverse complement strand
ACGGCGACCTCATCCCCACCGCCGACCTGACCATGCCCAGCGACGACACCCGCCCCCTCGCCTCATTGCGGACGGGGGAGGCTGGTACCGTCAAACGGGTCCACGGCGCCGCCCCCGCCTTTCTCCGCCACCTGCAGGGGCTGGGGCTCATCCCAGGCGCGCAGGTCCACGTGATCAGTTATTCCGAGTTCGACGGCAATCTGACCCTTCAAATCGACTCTCAACCCGCCTTCGTGGTGGGTCTCGCCATCACCAAGCAGGTCTTTGTATAGCAAATCTTTTTTAGGAGACGGACGAATTTAGCGCCCGTTTCAGAAAGTTTACAGGTATCTCACATGAACGAAAACATCTTTCGCATTCTGGCAGCCCTGATCCTATTCTCAGGAACGGGCATCTCCATTTACTTCCGCTCCAAAGCGGACAGGGACAGCGGCAGATCCATCTCGCGCAACGCGGATGGCAACCTCATGATGACGGTCATTCGTCTGGTTGGATTGGTCCTTTGGCTGAGCCCGCTGGTGTATCTCGCCCATCCTGCCTGGATGGGCTGGTCCAAGATCGGGCTGCCCGATTGGGTTCGCTGGCTGGGTGTGGGAATCGGCATCCTATGCGTCCTCGGCATTTACTGGCTGTTCATCAGCATCGGAAGCGGCATCACCCCCACCAGCGCGACCCGCAAGGAACACAAATTGGTCACGAGCGGAATCTATCGCTGGGTACGGCATCCGCTGTACACGGTCGGGTCGTCCTTTATCGGAGCATTCGGCCTGATGGCGGATAACTGGTTCATCATCATAATGGCCGCGCTGGCATTCATCGCAATGGCCATCCGCACGCCAAAAGAGGAAGCCAATCTCATCGCCAAATTCGGCGACGAATATCGAAACTACATGAAGACCACTGGCGCATTCCTGCCAAAACTCAAATCATAGAGGCATTCCATGAATCTGCTGTATTGGAGCATTCTTGTCATTGCACTGGCGCTGGTCATCTTCCTGCCGCGCGTGGGACTGCTCGCCTACTACCAAAGCTGGCGAGCCGCTCACGACCGCGAACAGGTGGAGGACGCGCTCAAACACCTGCTCGACCGAGAGCAAAGCGGACGGCACGCCTCGCCCGAGT
>CALLJA010000564.1 GCA_938008865.1 uncultured Anaerolineales bacterium | reverse complement strand
ATCCAGCCTGTGATGACCATGCTGGTCTTTACCTTCCTGTTCGACAAGGTGGCCAAACTGCCCACGGAGGGGATTCCCTATCCTGTCTTTTCGTTTGCCGCCCTGCTGCCGTGGGGACTCTTCGTCACCGCGCTCAACCAGGGCAGCCGCTCGCTGGTGGCTCACAACAACATGGTGACGAAGATCTACTTCCCGCGCCTGATCCTGCCGATGTCCTCGGTCTTTGCGGGGCTGGTGGATTTTGCGATCGCCTTCGTGATCCTGGTCGTGTTGATGCTCTACTATCGCGTGGCGCCCGCCTGGCATTTGCTGTGGACTTTGCCGCTGTTCCTGCTGCTGGCGGTTGTCACGGCACTGGGCGTAGCCCTGTGGCTCTCGGCCATTAACGTTCAGTATCGTGACGTGAACCAGGCCCTGCCGTTTCTGACCCAGTTCTGGCTGTTCGCCACCCCCGTAGCCTATTCCGCCTCGGTCATTTCCGAGAAATGGCAGATCCTGTATTCCCTTAACCCGATGGCGGGCGTGGTCAATGGCTTCCGCTGGGCGCTGCTGGGCGTCGGTAACGGCCCCGACCTCACCCTGTGGGTTTCGGTCGGCATCTCGATTTTGATTTTCATCTCTGGCCTTTTTTATTTCCGAAGCATGGAAAAGACCTTCGCAGATACCATATAACTTTTCATGTCATTGCGAGGGCGGTGTCTTTCCGCCCGAAGCAATCTCTGGATGATCAAGGAGATTGCTTCGTCGCGAAGAACAAGAGCGCTCCTCGCAATGACATTTGGAAGCATAATGACAACAGCAATCAGCGTAAAAAATCTCGGCAAGCAATATAAGATCGGCGCGGCGGAGTCGAAATTCCGCTATAACATGCTGCGCGATGTGATCGTGGATACCGTCTCCGCGCCTGTGCGTCTGGTGAAGGCCATGGTCGGGCGCTCCGACCGCCGCATGAACCAGAATTACGTCTGGGCTTTGAAGGATGTCTCCTTCGACCTGGAAGAGGGCAAGGTGCTGGGCATCGTGGGCCGCAACGGCGCGGGGAAATCCACGCTGCTGAAGATCCTCTCGCGTGTGACGGAACCCACCACGGGCGCGGTCACCGTGCGCGGACGCGTCGGGTCGCTGCTCGAAGTGGGCACGGGCTTCCATCCCGAGTTGACAGGCCGCGAGAACATCTACATGAACGGCGCCATCCTTGGAATGCGCCGCGCCGAGATTGACAGCAAGTTCGACGAGATCGTCGAATTTTCCGAGGTCACTCAGTTCATCGATACGCCCGTCAAGCGTTATTCCTCGGGCATGTACCTGCGCCTGGCGTTCGCCGTCGCGGCGCACCTCGAACCCGAGATCCTGGTCGTGGATGAAGTGCTGGCGGTGGGCGACGCCGAGTTCCAGAAGAAATGCCTCGGCAAGATGGGCGATGTAGCCCAGCAGGGACGCACCGTGCTGTTCGTCAGCCACAACATGTCGGCCATTCTGCGCCTGACGCAGGAAGCCATCGTCCTCA
>CALLJA010000563.1 GCA_938008865.1 uncultured Anaerolineales bacterium | reverse complement strand
CGCTTGATGAGCGGATTGGCGCGTTCAAGGTCTTCGGCGGCGGTCTGATTCATGGGCAGGAAGGGCAGTCCCGAGGCGCCCGCCTGCAGGCGGGTGATCATGCCGAAGTGGGAGTATTCCTCCCATTCCAGTTGACCTTTTTCCAGCGCAGCGCGCACGAGGCGCAGCGAGCCGACGCCCGGGTTGCCCATGTACGAGAAAATGACCTTGCGAGCGCATCCTGCGGCCACCATCTGGTCGTAGATCAGGTCGGGGGTGGCGCGGGCCAGCGTCAGGTTGCGTTTCTTCTGGCGGATGATCTCGTGCCCCGCGGCGAAGGGGATTAGGTGGGTGAATCCCGCCGCGTAGACGGTGTCGCCGTCGTGAACGTATTTCGAAACGGCTTCGGAGAGGGTGGTCAACTTGGACATGTTATTTTTTCTGTTTCGCTTTCTGCTTTTCTTCCTTGCGTTTTTTTGCGTCTGCGCGCATTTTGGTGATGATGCCGAAGCGTCCTGCCGAGGGGCGCGGCGGTTTGCGGCGGCGGAAGAGCCAGCCGATGCCCACGCCCAGCATGGCGAGGAACAGGAAGTCGAAGTTGGCGGCCTGTCCCACGTCGGTCATGACGAAGATAACGAACAGCACGAACCCGACCAGCATGAAAAATGTGCCGATGCGCACAGGCAGGTCTTCGTCTTCGGTCATTGGGGCCTGGCCGTTGGGATGGATTGTGACGCACGCATGACAATATTTTAGCCGAAAAAACGCCCCTTCCCCAACAGGGAAGGGGCGTTTTCGCGCGGGAAAGTTACCGAATGCGTGTGCGGATCTGCTCGTGCATGTAGAGCGGCAGGTAGTAATGCCCGCCCGCGTTCTTGCCCGAGGAGCCCGAGCCTTTCCAGCCGCCGAAGGGCTGGAAACCAGGCCAGGCACCAGTGGTGGCGCCCTGCGGACGGTTGGCATAGGTGACGCCCGCTTCGATCTTGTCGTAGAACCAGTCGACCTCTTCTTCGCTGCCGTAGAAGCCAGCCGTCAGGCCGTAGTTGACATTGTTGGCGATCTGCATGGCTTCGTCGAGGTTCTGTACCTTGCCGATGGTGGTGATGGGCAGGAACATCTCGTAGTGCCACAGGCGGTGGCTGAAGGGCAGGTCGGTGACGAAGGTCGGCTCGCAGAAATAGCCCTTGGCGAAGTCGCCGTCGGTGCGGACCTTGCCGCCCGTCAGGAATTTTCCGCCGCCCTGCGAGATCTCTTCGCAGAAATCTTTGAAGTCCTTGTAGGAATTCTTGCTGACCACGGGGCCTGTGTAGGTGGCGCGTTCGGTCGGGTCGCCGATGACGAGTTTTTCGGCGGTTTCCTTCAGGCGCGCCACCAATTCGTCATAGACGGGTTCTTCCACGATCACGCGCGAGGCTGCCGAGCATTTCTGTCCCTGCAGGCCGAAGGCCGAGCGGACGATGCCGATGGTGGCGCGTTCGAGGTCCGCGTGGCGCGAGACGATGACGGGATTCTTGCCGCCCAGTTCGAGGATGATCGGGCGCACGTAATTGCGCTTGCCGAAATCCTGGAACATGCGCATGCCCACGTCGAAGGAGCCTGTGAAGGTGACGCCGTCTACCTCGGGGCTGTCGACCAGCGCCTGGCCGAGCGTGGAACCAGGCCCTGTGACGAAGTTCATCACACCGTCGGGCAGGCCTGCGTCGCGGAAGCAATCGGCCAGCAGGCGCACGATCCATGGGGTGTCGGAGGCAGGTTTGATGACGACGGTGTTGCCCGTCACCAGGGCCGCGCCCGAGGGGCCGCCTGTCAGCGCGAAGGGGAAGTTGTAGGGAGAGACCACCAGCCACACACCGTAAGGGCGCAGGACAGAGGTGTTGGTGGAGTCGTAACCCACCAGCGGGTCCTTGCCCATTTCCTTGACGTAGCCGTTGTTCAATTCCATCTGGTGGCACGAGTAGTAGATGAGGTCGGCAGTCTCCTGTACGTCGCCCAGCGACTCCATGCGGTTCTTGCCCACTTCAAGGGCCATGGCAGCGCCGAGGTCGAAGATGCGCTCTTCAATCAACGCGGCAGCCTTGCGCAGCAATCTCACGCGTTCCTGCCAGGGGGTGCGACTCCAGGCGGGGAAGGCCTTGCGGGCGGCTGCCATGGCAGCCTGGGCATGCGCGGCGTTGCCTTTTTGCATGGTCGCCAGTTTCCACTCGGTGTTGACGGGTGAGAAGTCGTCGAACTTCTCATCGGCGAAGACATCCTTGTTGTTAATGATCAGGCCGTATTCCTTGCCCATGTTCTGCTTCAGTTTGGCAACTGCCGCATCGAAGCCCTTGTGCAGTTCCTCGGGCGGGTTGAACATGGTTGCGTACGTCAACTTAAAATCAGACATTCCGTGCCTCCTTGTTAGGGTATCGAACATGAAATGGTCTTCTGAGTTTGTCGAACAAATCCTAGTATAGCGTAGGATGGATGGCAAGTCAAAGTGAAGACCGTCAGTGTCACGTATGATACGCGGTATGTTATTTTGAGCAAAATGAGGCAAATCTCTGGTTCAAGAGAGGCAAATTATCCTGTCTTTGTAAAAGTTCAAGCAACATATAGTTTGGCTCAAGAATGCCTGGGTGGTCGAGGAGGTGGTTTTGTCTGTCGCACCGTGACCCCCAGGAAGAAAAAATAACTCAAATTTTAGGCGCATGCGCTCTTGACACCACACTTGCATTCGCGCAAATGATCCTCATGGGAATTGCCATTTTGTCCGCAGGAAAATTGTCTTTTTGTTGCCTTTCTGATATACTCACTTAGTGAGTATATAACACTGATAGATATCCTATGAAACGCTCTCAAGCACACTATATAGGCACATTATCTCCCGAGATGGCCCTGCTTGGCTTGCTCTATGGGGCGCCCGGGCATGGGTATGACCTGCATCGCAAAGTAAATGCAGACCTGGGGCAGGTATGGCATCTCAGCCAGAGCCAGGCCTATTCGATCCTGAAGCGCCTCGAAGTGCAGGGTGATGTCTCGGTGGAGGAGATCCTCCAGGAGAAACTCCCCTCACGGCAATTATTGCACATGACGCTGCAGGGGCGGCGACGATTTCTGGAGTGGCTCGATGCGAACAGTGGCGGCAGTACTCGTGCCATCCGCATGGAATTTGTCACTCGTCTGTATTTTCTTAATTTGTATTTCCCTGAAAAGATCACGCATGCCTTCGAACAGCAACGAGAGGAGGCAGGAAGTCACATTGCGCGGCTAATAAGTCTCTGCGATGAATTGCCCACCGATCAAGTCTACAATCGCATGAGCTTGAAAATGCGCATTGAACAATTGAAGATGGTATTGAAGTGGCTGGACGAATCTCAAGAGTCATTCCAGGTCATTACAAAACCATGAAGCAGTAAATCGTTCAACTGAACTCCGAATCCTGCCTGCCTGCACGGAAACGAATGGCGCGCAGGACGACCATCGGTCGATGGTCCAGGTGAGAGTGGAAACGCTCTCATCCCCCGAATTTGGAAAGGAGGCTCCATTTCTCCCGCATTGCGTGTGCGGCGTGGGCTGTCTCTTTCCGTGAGACAGCCTCTTGTTTGAGTGGAACAGGCATAACCGTTACCCCGCCCCGAGAGATGATATGGAATTTTTCCTGAAGCCAATAGGGATCATTCACACTCCCGTTTCGAAACGATTTGAGGCGCCGATTCGATTCTCCCGTTCTGTGGCCTGCGGCGCTATAGAAATATTCCCGGAGTTTGAATCTGGGTTGGATGGCATCGAAGAGATGTCGCATTTGATGTTGTTTTATGTCTTTCACGATGCCCTGAACTGCCGGAAATTATTGGTTAAGCCTTTCTTGGATGATAAGCCGCGCGGCGCGTCTGCGGCGCGCTTTTATCGCCGCCCTAATCCCATCGGCTTTTCGATTGCGCGCCTCCTTCAACGAAATGGCCCGCGACTCAAGATCCAATCGGTCGATACGATGGATGGAACGCCCTTGCTGGACATCAAACCTTACGTTCCCGAGTTTGATGTTTGCGAGGTCGATAAACTGGGCTGGTATGCCAATCGTGCGCACTCGTAAAACGGACCAAGGAAAACTGTGATGACAGAAAAATTCCCCAGCATTTCCACAACCTCC
>CALLJA010000562.1 GCA_938008865.1 uncultured Anaerolineales bacterium | reverse complement strand
CGAAGCCGAAATCGTTGGCGCAGTCGATCATCTTGGCCACCACGCGGATGTCGTCGTTGCCGCAGTTGGTGCCCACCGACCAGGCGGGTTCGTATTCGACCGATTCCATGCGCAGGCCGGCGTACGGACCATCTTTGATCTCGACTTCCTTCTTACAAGCCACCGGGCAGGCGTGACAGGTGGGGTTGTCGACCAGGATATTGTCGTTGACGTATTCGCCGCTGACCTTCTCGGCGTGTTCCCAGCCCGTGAACTGGCTGTTCTTGGTGGGCAGGCCGCCGATGACGTTGGTCATGTTCATCAGCACATTCGTGCCGTAGACAGAGAGACCGCCCTTGCGCGGGGAGGTGACCACGCGCTCGTCCATGATCTCGGCCAGCGCCTTGGTGTGCGCGGCTTTCCACTTCTCACGATCCTGGGCCTTGACGATCTTCTTCTCGGCCTTGATGACCACGGCCTTGAGGTTCTTCGAGCCGCCCACGCAGCCCGTGCCGCCGCGTCCGCTGGCGCGGTCATTCTCGTTGATCCAACATGCATACTTGACCAGGTTCTCGCCGGCAGGACCGATGGTGATGACTGTCAAATCCTTCTCGCCGTATTTTTCCTTGAAATGCTTGATGGTATCGTGGACGCCCTTTCCCCAAACTTCGGCCGCGTCGAGGAGCTCGATCTGCCCATCATGAATGTAGACATAGGAAGGCTTGGCGGCCTTGCCCTTGAAGATCAGGCCGTCGAAACCCGCCCAGCGCAGGCGCGCCGCCGACCAGCCACCGTGATGGCTGTCGGTCACCGTGCCCGTCAACGGAGACTTGGTGACGATGGCCATGCGGCCGCTCATGTTGGCTTCAGAGCCCGTCAACGGACCATTCATGAAGCATAGAATGTTGTCGGGGGAGAGCGGGTCCACCTGCGGGCCGTTATCGAACACGAACTTGACACCCAGACCGCGACCGCCAATATATTTGCGGGCGTCCTCCTCTGGGATGGGCTTGTACTCGACCTGTCCCGCCGTCAGGTCTACCCAGGCCAAATTGTTTGCATATCCACCGAGTGCCATAGTCATCTCCTTTGGGGAAATTAAAAAAATGCGCCGATATTCCGCGGCGTTAACTCTAGTTCAGGATAGCATTTGCAAAAATGTGAGTCAATAATTAAGGAGAAACTTAATCGTAAAGAGGAGGATTATCATATTTGAGGCATTTTTCACAAATGAAGTGACTCAAGATGATTTCGGGTATACTCTCTCCAACTCAATCCTGAAATGAAATCGCAGAGACAATGAAACAGTTATTACAAAATATGAAAAACGGTGCGACCACCATCGTGGACGTGCCTGTGCCGACTCCACGCGCGGGGATGGCCCTCGTCAAAACGGCGGCCAGCCTCGTGTCCGCGGGGACCGAGCGCATGGTTGTCGAGTTTGCAGAAAAAAATTATCTGGGCAAGGCGCGCTCGCGTCCCGACCTGGTCAAGCAAACATTAGATAAGGCCAAACGCGAGGGCATCCTGCCCACCGTGCAGGCCGTCTTCAACCGCCTCGACCAGCCGATGGCGCTGGGCTATTCCTCGGCGGGCACCATCATCGGGTTGGGGGCCAACATGCAGGGTTTCCAGGTTGGGCAGCGGGTGGCCTGCGCGGGCGGCGGGTTCGCCGTCCATGCTGAGTACAACGTCGTGCCGCGCAATCTGCTTGTCCCATTGCCTGATTCGGTGGATTTCGAGTCGGCGGCCTTTGCCACGCTGGGGGCGATCGCCATGCACGGTTTCCGCTTGGCGCAGCCGCAGGTGGGGGAGCGGGCGGCCGTCATCGGCATGGGCTTGCTGGGCTTGCTGGGAGCGCAGATCGCGGCGGCGGCGGGATGCCGTGTGATGGGCATCGACATCGACCCGCGGCGCATCGACCTGGCTCATTCGCTCGGACTGGAAGCGGTCACCCGCGACCAGGCC
>CALLJA010000561.1 GCA_938008865.1 uncultured Anaerolineales bacterium | reverse complement strand
CGCACCATAGGGCGAGTCTGTCTGTACCCATTCGCGGCGCAAAAAAGGAGTCCAACATGGACAAAAGACGCCAGCTTGCCAGCGAGACCGGCCTGTACACCTTCGACGTGTTCGAGGTCCTGCTCAATTACGAGATCGCGCGCGTCAAGCGCTACCCCAGCCCGATGACGCTGATGCACATCGCCTTGTCCACCGAGAGCATGGCCCCCGAGTTCAAGAAGCAGGCCCTGGAAGCCATGACCAACCTGCTCAACCGCACCCTGCGCGTCTCGGATGTGCCCACGCACTACCACGAGGAATTCCTGGTGCTGCTGCCCGCCACCGACGAAGAAGGCGGGCGGGCCGTGGCCGAGCGCACACTCGGCCACTACCGCACCACGCAAAGCCTCGCTACGGGTCGCCTCTCGCCCAAGCGCAACGCCTATATCGGCATCACCACCCAGAACGGCAGCGGCATCCTCTCGGCTCAGCAGATTATGGCCGAGGCCGCCGTAGCCATGAACGAGGCGCGCCTGCGCAAATCCTTCACCTACGTCGCCTTTTCGGAACTTTCCTCCAGCCTGCCCAAACCATAGGGCTTGCGTGTGACAAAAAATCCTGGAGTGCGGACTTTGCGTGGATACGAAGTCTGCACTCCCTCTTTTAGAGGTGGCCCATGCCGTTCTATCACAAACTCGGAGAGATCCCCCATAAGCGCCACGTCCAGTTTCGCAAGCCGGGCGGAGGGCTGTACCGTGAGGAGTTGATGGGGCTGGAAGGCTTCTCCAGCCTGCAATCCATCCTGTATCACCACTTTCTGCCACCGCGTGTGGTCAAGACTGAAGACCTTGGCCCTGCCAGCCCCGAATTGGTGGATTTCGGCCCGATCCGCCACCGCGCCTTTCGTACCACCTCCATTCCGCTCGGGGCTGACCCCGTTTCGGCGCGGATTCCCCTGCTGGCCAACAACGACGTGATCCTCGGCGTGGCGCGCGCCTCGCGCAGCATGGATTATTTCTACCGCAACGCGCAGGCCTACGAGACCTGGTACGTGCATGAAGGCTCGGGCGCGCTCATGAGCCAGTTCGGCAGCCTAGACTTTCGCCCGGGCGATTACATCGTCATCCCGTTCGGCACCACCTGGAAGATGCAGGTGAAGGGCGAGGCGCGTTTCTTCACCATCGAAAACCCCTCGCAGATCGAGCCTCCCAAACGCTACCGCAATGCCTACGGCCAACTGCTCGAACATGCGCCCTACTGTGAGCGCGACATCCGCGTGCCGTCCGCGCTGGAAACGCACACGGAACGGGGCCAGTTCGAGGTCCGCGTGAAGGTGCGGGACCGACTCTCGCTGCACGTGCTGGACCATCATCCCTTCGACGTGGTCGGTTGGGACGGTTATCTCTATCCGTGGATCTTCAACATCGAGGACTTCGAGCCCATCACGGGCCGCGTCCACCAGCCGCCGCCCGTCCACCAGACCTTCGAGGCGCACAACTTTGTGGTGTGTTCCTTCGTGCCGCGCCTGTTCGACTATCACCCCGAGGCCATCCCCGCGCCGTACAACCACTCCAACGTCAACTCGGACGAAGTCATCTACTACGCCGAAGGCAACTTCATGAGCCGCAAAGGCATCGACCGCAGTGACATCAGCCTGCATCCCTACGGACTGCCGCACGGCCCGCAGCCCGGTATGACCGAGGCCAGCATCGGCAAAAAGGAAACCACCGAACTGGCGGTGATGGTGGATACCTTCCACCCGCTGCACCTGACCAGGCAGGCGCTCGACCTCGAAAAGCCCGAGTACATGGATACCTGGCTTGAAGGCGGCGGAGAATGAGCAGCGCGCGCCTGGAACTTTTACAAAAGGCATCCGCGTCTACACAACGATAAAGCCCATGGAAACTTCTCCCGAAGCCCTGCCCCACTCCTCCGTGTACAAACTCCTGACGGGCGCAATCGTGCCGAGGCCCATCGGCTGGATCTCCACGCTCGACCTGGACGGCCGCCCGAACCTGGCGCCGTTCTCGTTCTTCAACGTGGTCTGTTCCAAGCCCGCCACGGTGGTCTTCTGTCCGCTGGTGCGCGGCAGCGACGGCGGACTCAAGGACACGCTGCGCAACGCGCATGCCACGGGCGAGTTCGTGGTCAACATCGTGACCGAGGACCTGGCCGCCGCCATGAACCGGTCTTCGGTGGAGGCGCCGCCCGGGTTCGACGAGTTCGCGTTTGCGGGCGTGAACCCGACCCCATCCGCCGCCGTGCGCCCGCCGCGGGTGGCGGAGAGTCCGATCCACTTCGAGTGCAGGGTCAGGCAGATCGTCGAGATCAGCGACCAGCCCGGGGGCGGCAGTCTGGTGATCGGCACGGTGGTCCACATCCACGTGGATGAGCGGGTTTTACTGGGAAGCGATAAAATTGACCTGGCGGCGCTCAAGCCCATCGGGCGTCTGGCAGGCGGCGGATACACGCGCGTGACCGACCTGTTCGAGATGGAGCGCCCCAAATCCACGATCCCCGCACCGGAGGGAAAAAGCCAATGAAACCGTTCTTCAGTCTTTGCCTGGGCCTGGTCCTGCTGACCAGCCTGACGGCCTGCAATATGCCCAGCGAGTCGGGCGCCGAGATCGCGCCCGAATTGCAGACCGCCGCGGCGCAGACGGTGCAGGCCGTCCTGACGCCGCTCAACTCGCCGACCGCCGCCCCGCCCACAGCCACGTCGGAGCAGGCTGCGGCCCCATCCGAGACGCCCGGCACGCCCCAGGCACAATCCACGCCCAGCCTGGCCGGCACGCAGAGCGCCACCCCCACCAAGGTCCTGACTCCCACCATTACGCCCACCTACTCCACGCCCATCCTGACCTTCAACGAGAGTACGAACTGTCGCACGGGGCCGGGCCAGAATTACGAGATCGTCTTCACCTTCCTGGCGGGCGGCACAGCGGAGATCGTGGGCGCGTACCCGCAGGACGGATACTGGGTGGTGAAATTGCCTGATAGCGGCGGCACCTGCTGGGCCTGGGGCGGATACGCCGCAACTTCGGGCAGCTATTGGGTGGTCCCATCCACTACGCCGCCCGCCACGCGCACCGCCACGGCTCCCAACCCACCTACGGGACTGAGTTGGAATTATTCGTGCGGCGCGGGCGGCGACATCACCGTCACCCTCAAGTGGGCTGACCGTTCGGACGGCGAGGATGGCTTCCGCGTCGTGCGCGACGGAGAGGTGGCGGCACAGCTTCCGCCCAACACGACTTCGTACACCGACATCTTCATCGGAAGTTACACGGACAAATACGTGTACTACATCGAGGTCTTCAGCGGCAGCATGACGGCCCGTTCCGGCTCGATCAGTTTTTCGTGCCAGGGATAACCCGAATCAGTTCAAAAGCGCGGCGAGTTTCGCCGCGCTTTTGGTTCCTGCCATCCAATAGTCCCATCATGGGATGGCAGACGGAGTGGCTTCATGACAAAATGAAAAAAACCAAAGAGGAGCTGCTTTATGAAAGGCCCAAAACCGTTATACGTTGTCCTGCTCGTTCTGGTGGCAGCCGCATTGGCCTGCAACCTGCCAGCGAATGTCCCTGCTACACCTGGGGCAACCGCCACGCAAGAAGTTACCACCCCCGATCAACCCTCCGACGCAATCGATATCGACGTCGCACTGACAATGGCCGTGCAGACGCTGGCTGCTGCTACGCAGACCGCCGCCATCCCCACCGAGACCATTACCCCTGGGCCGCCTCCGCCCACGCCTGTGGTCGCACCCACGGTCTCGGTCAACACCGATACTAATTGTCGCACAGGCCCCGGCATCAGCTACGACCTGGTAATGGTTTTCAAGGTCGGCATGAGCGCCAATGTGGTTGGGCAATACACGCCCGATAATTACTGGATCATCCAATACCCGGGCGGCAATGGCGCGACCTGCTGGCTGTGGGGTGCATATGCGACCGTCCTGGGAAATGTGGTCGGGCTGCCCGAAGGTGTGCCGCCCGCGCTTCCCCCCACAGCAACCCCCGCCCCCCAGGCGCCCAACCCACCCAAGGGAGTTCACACCGCCTGCACCTCCGTCAACAAATCGCACAAGGTCGGCGACATCTGGATCATCAGTTGGGAGTGGACGGTCAAGTTGAGTTGGAAGGACGAGTCCAATAATGAAGAAGGCTTCTCGGTCTATAAAGATGGGAACCTGTTGGCTACCGTCGGCCCGAACCAGACCTCATACACAGATGTATTCAACACCTTCCTGATCATCGATCCTGTGACTTACGTCTATGGCGTGCAATCCTACAATGATTATGGCGCGTCGGTCATCAAGGATATCGAACTGAGCACTTGCGATTGATGCCGATCAAAAAACTCAAAAAAAAACAGGCTGGAGATAAAATTCTCCAGCCTGTCTCATTCATTCTTCGCCCAGGGCTTCCTTGGCCTTTTTGGTCTGCTTGCCGCGATCCTCGGTGTCGAGGATGCGCTTGCGGATGCGGTACGACTCGGGGGTGACTTCGAGCAGTTCGTCGTCCGACAGGTACTCGATGGCCTCGTCGAGCGACATCGCGCGGGGCGGGGTCAGACGGATCTCCATGTCGCCGCGCGCCGAACGGATATTGGTCAGGTGCTTCTTCTTGCAGACGTTGATCGGGATGTCCATGCCGCGGCTGTACTCTCCGACCACCATGCCTTCGTACACTTCCACGCCGGGACCGACGAACAGCACGCCGCGCTCCTCGGCTGATTTCAAAGCGTAGGCCGTGGTCGTGCCCGCCTCCCAGGCCACAATGGAGCCGTTCGAGCGCGAGTTCATCGGGCCAGCCAGTTCGTCATAGCCGTGGAAGATGGTGTTCATGATGCCCGCGCCGCGGGTGGAGGTCAGGAACTGGTAGCGGAAGCCAAGCAAGCCGCGGGTCGGAACGATGTAGACCATGCGGGTGGTGCCCTGGCCCGAGTCGTGCATTTCCATCATCTGGCCGCGGCGGCCGCCCAGCATCTCCACCACCGCGCCGACCGTCTCGTTGCTGGTCTCGATGTGGACTTCCTCGTACGGTTCGAGCAGCACGCCATCATCCGCCTTGTGGAAGATGACCTCGGGACGCGAGACCTGGAATTCGTAGCCTTCGCGGCGCATGGTCTCGATCAAAATGCCGAGATGCAGTTCGCCGCGTCCGCTGACCAGGAAGTTCTCGGCTGAGTCAGTATCCTCGACGCGCAGGGCCACGTTGGTGCGCAGTTCGTCGTACAGGCGTTCGCGCAGTTTGCGCGAGGTGCCCCATTTGCCTTCGCGCCCCGAGAAAGGCGAGGTATTGACGCCGAAGGTCATGCGCACGGTCGGCTCTTCGACCTTGATGGTCGGGAGGGCGACGGGGTTGGCAGGGTCGGCCAGGGTCTCGCCGATGCCGATGCCTTCCAGGCCCGCCAGCGAGACAATGTCGCCTGCAGTGGCCTCGGGCACTTCGACCTTGTTCAGGCCGACAAAGGTGTACAGGTAACGGGCGGTCTCGGGCAGGTTCTTCCCGTCCGCGGTCAGGCGTGCCAGTTTTTGACCTGCCTTGATGGTGCCCGCAAAGATACGGCCCACGGCGGTCACGCCGCGATAGTCGTCGTAGCCGAGGGTGGTGACCAGCAATTGCAGCGGGGCTTCGGGGTCCACCTTGGGCGCGGGGATGTGGTTGAGGATCACGTCGAACATGGATTGCAGGTCGGGGTCCAGGTCGGGGGTGCGGCCTGCGCGTCCCGCGGTGGCCTGGGCGTAGATGACGGGGAAGTCGGCCTGCTCGTCCGATGCGCCCAGTTCGATGAACAGGTCGAAGGTCTGGTTGAGCACGCGCTCGGGCTCGGCATCTTTGCGGTCGACCTTGTTGATGACCACGATGGCTTTGTGGCCGCGCTCGAGGGCCTTCTTGAGCACGAAGCGCGTCTGCGGCATGGGGCCCTCGGCGGCATCCACCAGCAGCAGCACGCCGTCGACCATGTTCATGATGCGCTCGACCTCGCCGCCGAAATCGGCGTGGCCTGGGGTATCCACGATGTTGATCTTGACGATCTTGCCCGTCTTGGGGTCGGGGATGGTGATGGCGGTGTTCTTGGCCAGGATGGTGATGCCGCGCTCGCGTTCCAGGTCGTTCGAGTCCATCACGCGCTCTTCGACGTGCTGGTTCTCGCGGAATGTATGCGCCTGGCGCAGGAGGAAGTCGACCAGCGTGGTCTTGCCGTGGTCGACGTGGGCGATAATGGCGATGTTGCGGAGATCGGTTCGTTCGATTTGCATGGGTTCTCGTAATTCGTAAAGCGGATTTTTTGGCGCTGGATCGTAATGAACGCCCAGGGTCCAATACACACAAAAACCCCGACCTGGGAGGCCGAGGCTTTCTCGGTGCTTCATCAATCGTGCGGGCTGGATTGTATCAGATGGGTTGCGATTAAGGAAGGGCTATTCCCGTTCCTCTTCCACTTCCAGGATGGCGCGCACCACCCGTACGCGCTGGCCCGTCGAAATAGGCCGCGGGCTGACGGCGTCCCACACCTCGCCCGTCGACAGGCGCACCCTGCCCTCGGTGTAGACCGTCGACTCGGCCTGGCCGACCACGCCCACCAGGCTGCGGCTGGGCGTCTGCTCGTGCAGGGGAGCCGCGCCCAGGTCCTTCATCAGGCCGCGGTCGACGATGGGGATCAGAAGCACCAGGCCAGGGCCTTTCTCGCCGATGTAGCGTCCCAGGCGATAGACATCGAGGCGTCGATGCTCGGGCACAATCTTGATGGCGCTGGACAGAAGGATCGCGCCCATGACCAAAACCAGGGACACAAAACAGAGTAAGGTTTCGATCATGCCCATCGCATTTCTCCTTGGTCAAAAACGAATGGCGCAGACTCTCGTCTGCGCCGTTCGAGGTTTACACTAATCGAGCAGTTCCTGCGGGATGTTGCCGCCGTTCTCGGCGATCTTCTTGAGGACGGCCTTGTGCAGCCAGACGTTCATCTTGGCCGAGTCGCCCATCAGGTCGGCGGGGCAGCCTAACTCGACGGCCAGTTCCTTGCGGGCCTCGCGGCTGCTGTCGATCTCGAGCAGTTTGAGCAGGTCCACGATGGAGACCTTCCAATCGAGGTTGGAGCCGTCTGCCAGTTTTTCCAACTTCTTGACCACGTCCACCTCGGACACGGCCTGGACGGCGGGTTTGGCGGGAACAGGCGGCGCGGGCGGGGTGACAGGCGCGGCGGGCGCGACCGTCCTGGCCTCGGCGGCAGAGTGGACGGCAGGCTTGGCGGGGGCAGGCGCGGGCGCGGCAGGCTTTGGAGCGGGAGCGGCAGGCATCGCAGGCGCGGCGGGGGCAGCGGGAGCGGGTTCTTCCTTTTTCAGCCCCAGTTTTTCGAGGATCGTGCTGAAGAAACTCATGATATATCCTTTCGACGAATGAGGATGGAAGTGGGCACAAGTCCCACTGACGATGAAGTCATTATAACGGAAGAAGCACAGGATGCAAGGTTAATAAGAATCTAGGAGGCCAACGACAATGCGAAGCCCCTGAGGAGAGTGATAGTAAATGGGCGTAATATACTTGCCTT
>CALLJA010000560.1 GCA_938008865.1 uncultured Anaerolineales bacterium | reverse complement strand
GCTCCTTGCCAGCCTGTGGACAGGTACAACCACAACGACAGACAAATCATCACTGCAGGCTTGGCGATGAATTCCAATGAGCGCTTCCCACTCCAAAGCGCGTATGACTCCAACCCCGCGAACAAAATTGCCAGTACTGGCAGAATACCCATCCCAACTCCTGTTCCAAATTAAAAGGGCGACCCGCTGGGTCGCCCCTACACATCACTTCTTCTTTCTTGTGTCTTTCTTCTTCCCACCCTTGATCTTGTACCCGAAGCGTTGCAAGGCATTCTCGTCCTTGCGCCATTCTTTCAAGACCTTCACGCGCAATTCCAGAAAGACGGGCCGCCCGCCCATCGACTCGATCTCCTTGCGCGCCGAGGAGCCGATGCGCTTGAGCATCAGTCCGCCCTCGCCGATGACGATGCCCTTTTGCGACTCGCGCTCCACGAAGAGCGTGGCGGCGATGTAGGCCATGCCGTTCTCGCGCTCGGCAAACTCGTCGATGCGGACGGCGATGCCGTGCGGCACCTCGTCGCGCAGGTTGAGCAGCGCCGCCTCGCGGATCAGGTCCGCCGCGATGTCGCGCTCGTACGAGTCGGTGACCTGGTCTTCGGGATACTCGGGCGGACGCTTCGGCAGGACAACCGTCAGCGCGGCGATGAGTTCATCCAGGCCCTGGCCCTTGCGCGCCGAAACCTCCTGGACCTTGGGCTGGATCAGCAGCTTGGAGTACTCCTCCGCCCGGGCGGGGATCGCCTCGGGCGCCAGCAGATCCACCTTGTTCAGGACCAGCAGTCGGGGCGTGCGCATCGAGACGCGGTTGAGCAGGTCGGCCACGGCCTTGTCCTCGTCGGTCGGCTCGTCGCCCGCATCCACCAGGAAGAGGATCGCATCGACATGTTCGAGCGCCTCCTGCGCCTCCTGGTTGAGGAACTCGCCCAGCTTGTGACGCGCCACATGCATGCCGGGCGTATCGACGAACACGATCTGCGCCGAGTCGTTGGTCAGGATGCCCAGTTGACGGCGGCGTGTGGTCTGCGGTTTGGGCGAGACCGCCGCGATCTTCTGCCCCAGCAGCGCATTGACCAGCGTGGACTTGCCCACGTTCGGGCGGCCGATGACGGCCACGAACCCAGAGCGGAAACTTTCTTCGTTCATTGTTTTTTCCAATTGACAACCACCAAACTTGAGATGATCAGCACCGCGCCTGCCAGCAACTGCCAGGAGAGATGCTCATTTAAAAAGAGGACGCCCAGCACCACACCGCCCAACGGGAACACATAGGTCACCATTGTAGAACGCGTCGGGCCGATCTCGTGCAGCAGATAGTAATTGAGGATCAGCGCCAGGCCCGAGCCGAGCACGCCCAGCCACAACAAGGCGATCCATGTGATCGGCAGGCGCGGGACCTCGAACGGGCTTTCCGCGATGGGCGCGGCCAGCCACATCAGCGCGGTGGCCGAGACCAGCGGAGCCGCGCCGCGCACCAGGCCGGGCGCATGGGCGGTGGTGCGGCGCGCATACACGGCGCTGCCCGCATAGAACAGGCTGGCCAGGATGACCGCGCCCTGCCCGAGCAGCGAACCCTGCGAAACGTGCATGTCCTCGCTCAACAGGATGACCACGCCCGCAAAGCCTATCAGCAGACCGATCACTTTCTGGGCGGTCATTTTGTCGTCGTGCAGGTACAGGTGCGCGATGACAATGGTAAAGAGCGGCACGGTGGCGTTGAGGATCGAAGCCACCGCCGAGTCGATGGCCTGCTCGCCCCACGAGATCAGAAAGAATGGGACGGCCACGCTGGTGATGCCGATGATGATGAACGCCGTCCAGGTCTTGCGGTCGCGCGGCCATTCCACGCGCTGGATGAAGACCGCGCCGCCCGCGAAGAGCAGGCCGAACAACACGCGGAAGGCCACCAGAGTCATCGGGCGGATCTCGGCCACGGCGATCTTGATCCATAGGAACGACGAGCTCCAGATGGCTCCCAGTAAAATGAAAATGAACCAGTGTTTGGCTTTCAAAACTTACTCCTTTGGCGGAGTGAGTTTATCACAACAACGCAACATACGCCCCGAGCGGAGCCGTCGTTCTTCGCGGCGCAGTCGAAAGACATGTTACTCCTTCGTGATCAACCGCACCTGCGTATCGTAGAAGATGTAGTCCCAGGCCCAGTTGACCAGCACCACGATGCGGTTGCGGAAGCCGATCAGACGGTAGATGTGCAGGAAGACCCAGATCACCCAGGCGATGAACCCGCTGAACGACAGGCCCCAGATGCGCGCCACGGCCGCGTTGCGCCCGATGGTGGCCAACAGGCCAGGGTCCTTGTAATGGAACGGGAGGGGCGTCTCTTTGGCGATGATGCGGCGCAGATTCTCTGCCACGGAGTCCGCCTGTTGCAGCGCTACGGTCGAAAGCATGGGCAGCGGCTGGCCGTTCCCATTCTCGACGTAGGCCATGTCGCCGATGACGAAGACCTCGGGATGCCCGGGCAGTTGCAGCGTGGACTCGGTCACCACCCGACCCGCGCCTGCCTGCCGCACCCCCAGCCGGCTCGCCAGCCCGGCCGCTTTCACGCCCGCCGTCCAGATCAGGGTCTGGGCGGGGATGGTCGCGCCATCGGCCAGGGTGACCTGCTCGCCGTTGTACTCGGTCAACTTGGCGTCGAGCATCACCTCCACGCGCTTGCCCGTCAACAGGCGGAGCGTGGACTGGCGCAACTCATCAGGGTAGGCGGGCATGACGGTCGGCCCCGCTTCGAGCAATAACACGCGTGCCTCATTCATGTCGATGGTGGGGTATTCCTTGCTCATCACGTGACGGATCAATTCCGCCAGCGCCCCCGCCGTCTCGACACCAGTTGGGCCCGCGCCGACCACCACAAAGGTCAGCAGGGCGCGGCGCTTGTCGGCGTCGGCTTCGCGGCTGGCGCGCTCGAAGGTCGAGAGCAGGTGGTTGCGCGTCTGCACGGCGCTTTCCACGTTCTTCAAATCGAAACCGTTCCGCTCGACTGATTCGAGGCCAAAGAAGTTGGTCTGCCCGCCCGCCGCCAGGATGAGATAGTCATAGGCGATGACCGAGCCGTCCAGTTTAACGTAATGCTCGGCCAGATTGACCTCGTTCACCTCTCCCATCTGGAAGGTCAGGTTCTTCTGCTTGCGGAAGATGGTCCGCACGGGGTAGGCGATCTGTGCGGGCGTCAGGCCTGCGATGGCGATCTGATACAGCAGCGGCTGGAACAGATGATAATTTTGGCGGTCGATCAACGTGATGCG
>CALLJA010000559.1 GCA_938008865.1 uncultured Anaerolineales bacterium | reverse complement strand
ATCGATAAGAGCATAAAAAGAAAAGACGGGACCGAAATCCCGTCTTTTGGTCTAATCATCCTCACCTGAAAGCAGCTTGATGCGCTCCCAGGGCTTGAGCTTCTCATCCTCAGCCAGCAGACTCTTCAGCTCGTACAACTCATCGCGCAGGGCGGCGGCGCGCTCGAACTCGAGGTTCTTGGCGGCCTCCTTCATCTGCTTTTCCATCTCGTGGACGATCTGTCGCAATTCGTTGCGCGGCATGGCAGACTTATCCGCCTTGGTGCGATACTCGCCCTTCATCTCGGCCACGGCCTTCGACGACATTTCCTCGGTCAGGTCATGGATGGCTTTGACGATGCTGATCGGCACGATGCCATGTTCCTGGTTGTACTTCATCTGCTTGGCGCGGCGGCGGTTGGTCTCGTCGATGGCATACTTCATCGAGTCGGTCACGCGGTCGGCGTACATGATGACCTTGCCGTTGGCGTTGCGCGCAGCGCGGCCGATGGTCTGGATCAGCGCAGTGCCCGAACGCAGGAAGCCTTCCTTGTCCGCGTCGAGGATCGCCACCAGCGACACCTCGGGCAGGTCCAAGCCTTCGCGCAACAGGTTGATGCCCACCAGCACGTCGAACACGCCCAGGCGCAGGTCACGCAGGATGCTGATACGTTCGAGCGTCTCCACCTCCGAGTGCAGGTAATGGACCTTGATGCCCAGTTCCTGCATGTACTCGGATAGATCCTCGGACATGCGCTTGGTCAGCGTGGTGACGAGGACGCGCTCATGCCTCTCGACCCTTTGCCTGATCTCGCCAACGAGGTCGTCCACCTGGCCCTTGGTGGGACGCACGTCCACCTCGGGGTCGATCAGCCCCGTCGGGCGGATGATCTGCTCGACGGTCTGCTCGGCGCGTTCAGTCTCGTACGGCCCGGGCGTGGCGGAGGTGTAGATGGTGTAACCCATCACCTGCTCGAACTCATCGAACTTGAGCGGACGGTTGTCCATCGCGCTCGGCATGCGGAAGCCGTACTCGACCAGGGTCTCCTTGCGGGCGCGGTCGCCGTTGTACATGCCGCGGATCTGCGGCACGGTCATGTGACTCTCGTCCAGCACCAGCAGATAATCGCTGGGCAGGAAGTCGATCATCGTCCACGGATGCGTGCCCGGGGCGCGGCGGTCGAGGTGACGCGAGTAGTTCTCGATGCCCGAGCAGTAGCCCACTTCCTTGAGCATCTCCAGGTCGTAACGGGTGCGCTGTTCGATGCGCTGCGCTTCGAGCAGTTTGCCCGTCTCCTTGTAATATTTGAGGCGCTCCTCCAATTCCGCTTCGATGTCGGCGATGGCATCCTTCATCTGGTCGCTGGCGGTCAGGTATTGCTTGGCGGGATAGATCGAGACTTCCTGCGGCTCGGCAAAGACTTCGCCCGTGACGGGGCTGAACTGCATGATGCGCTCGACCTCGTCGCCGAAGAAGGTGATGCGGAATCCGCGCTTGTCCTCGTAGGCAGGGATGATCTCCAGCGTGTCGCCGCGCACGCGGAAGGTGCCTGGCTTCAACTCCATGTCGTTGCGCTGATACTGCGACTCGATCAACTGGCGCAGCAGCGCATTGCGGCGGTACAACTGCCCCACCTGCAGCACGACCGTCCCCTTGCCAAACTCCTCGGGCGAACCCAGGCCGTAGATGCACGACACCGACGCGACGATGATCACGTCGCGGCGTGAGACCAGAGAGGTCGTGGCGGCCAGGCGCAGGCGCTCGATCTCTTCGTTGATCTCGGTCTCTTTTTCGATGTACAGGTCGTGGCGCGGGACGTAGGCCTCAGGCTGGTAGTAATCGTAGTATGAAACAAAATATTCGACCGCGTTCTCAGGGAAGAACTCTTTGAACTCGGAATACAACTGCGCAGCCAGGGTCTTGTTGTGCGCCATGATCAACGCAGGCATCTGCAATTCCTGGATGACCGACGCAATGGTGAAGGTCTTGCCTGTGCCCGTGGCACCCAGCAGAACCTGGTTGCGTTTCCCTGAGCGGACCCCGTCAACAAGTCCGCTGATGGCTTCGGGCTGGTCGCCCATGGGGATAAAGGGAGCTTGTAATTTGAATGACATAAGGTTTATTGGGTTGTTTGTCTAAAAGAGGGAACAGTTGTTCTATTCTACCCGAAAGGCAGGGAAAAGACCAGCAAGACACAAAGGTATAATTCGGCCCAATGACCAAATTCAAAGCCCTCCTGCAAGCCAACCACGCGCCGCTGGCCCTGCTTACCACCTGTCTGGTCGCCTTCGGATTGCTCAGCCCATCGCTGGGATTTTTCCAGGATGACTGGCATTTTATTTTTTATACCCAGCACGGACTGGGCAAACTCTGGGAACTCTCGGCCTACGACAACCGACCGTTTGCATCGTGGCCGTATATCGCGGGCTTCACCGTCTTCGGCTTTCATCCGCTGGCCTGGCAGTTCGGCGTATTGTTGCTGCGCTGGCTGACAACCGTGGCCTTCTGGATGGTCTTCCGCAGTCTGTGGCCCAAACACGCCAAGCTGGCCGTGGTACCCGCGCTGCTCTTCGCGGTCTATCCGCTGTACACACTGCAACCGATGGCCGTGACCTACATCACGCACTGGGTCGCGTTCTTGCTGTACGCGCTCTCGCTGTGGCTGATGATCCTGGCCGTGCGCGACCCCAAGCGACTGTGGCCGCTGCTGGTCCTCTCCGTGCTGCTGGATGGACTGCAACTGTTCACCATCGAATACTTCAACGGGATCGAGTTACTGCGTCCGCTCGTGTTGTGGATGGCGCTTTCCGCGCCGCAAGAGGACTCCAAATCCCGATTCAAAACCACCACCCTGGCCTGGCTCCCTTATCTGGGCGTTCTCGCCGCCTTCATCATCTGGCGCGGATTCATCTTCCAGTCCCCCGCCCAGGACAACAACGCCCCGACCGTGCTGCGCGACCTAATCAGTTCGCCCATCTCCACGTTGTTCTATCTCATCACGGCAGGACTCAAAGACACGCTGCTGATTCAAGTCGGCGCATGGAGCGAGACGCTCACACCCGACCTGGTGGATTTCTCGCCCGCGGGCCTGTTCGCTTTGCTCGTCAGCGCCTTGAGCTTCATCGGGTTTTATACCTATCTCAAACGCCTCGACCTCGAAGAGGATGCGCCCATCCGCCCGAT
This sequence comes from uncultured Anaerolineales bacterium, assembly GCA_938008865.1. Classification (GTDB taxonomy): domain Bacteria; phylum Chloroflexota; class Anaerolineae; order Anaerolineales; family Villigracilaceae; genus JACPVF01. The sequence continues at coordinate 708 of CALLJA010000559.1, read as the reverse complement.
GCTGCTGCTCGGTTTGCTGGGACTCATCCTCGGCCCCATCCCCGCCTGGATGACGCATCAGCCGCTGTACGACACCAATCCGCTGTGGAACAGCCGCCTCGGCATGGCAGCCATGTTCGGCGCGGCGCTGATCATCGTTGCCGCCGTCGAATGGCTGGCGCGGACCAAGATGCAGCGCGTGGTCGTGTACAGTTTGCTGCTGGCATTAGCGGTTGGCTATCTAATCCGCTCGGAAAATAATTACCGTCACGCCTGGGAAGCGCAGGTCGATTTCCTCAATCAACTGGCCTGGCGCGCACCGTCCATTGAGGCAGGCACAGCCTTCGTCTCGGAAGGCGAGATTCTCTCCTACATGGGCGATTACCCGACGGGCTTCGCCGTCAACATGGTTTATAACCAACCCAAAGATTCGACCCAAGCCGTGACGTGGTTTTTCCCCTCGTATGGCGACGATCCCGTCGCGGAGAAGATGACCGCGGGCGGGACATTGCGCGAGGTCAAGTTCTCCACGCGCTTCGAAGGCGACGCGGCAAACGCCCTGGTGCTGTGGTACGAGCCGACAGTCAGCGCCTGTTTGCACATCCTGACGCCGCTGGACGCAGAATCGCGGCTGTACTCGGATTATCTGCGTCAGCTTGCGCCCAGGTCCGCGTTGGGACGGATCGCGCAAGAGTCGAACATCAACGAGGAGTTTTTCGCGCAGGCCTT
>CALLJA010000558.1 GCA_938008865.1 uncultured Anaerolineales bacterium | reverse complement strand
CTCAACGTGGACGCCGCCTGCATCCTGCTGCTGGACGCCCAATCGCACGTCCTCAAACATGCGGCTGGCAGCGGCTTCCACACCGACGCATTCGAACACACTTCGCTGAAACTTGGCGACGGCTACGCTGGGCGGGCTGTTCTCACGCGGCAGACCATCCGTATCGCCAACCTATCCGGACGTCACACCGATTACCTGCGCCAGCCTTACTTCGCGCAGGAAGGCTTTACCGACTACTTCGCCGTTCCCTTGATTGTCAAGGGGCGTACCCTCGGCGTGCTGGAGATCTTCCACCGCAGTCCGCTCTCGCCCAACCAGGACTGGCTGGATTTCATGGGCATGCTCGCCAGCCAGGCCGCCATTGCCATCGAAAGCGCCCTCATCTTTGACAATTATGAGCGCACCAACTCGGCCCTGACCCTGGCTTACGACGCCACCATAGAGGGCTGGTCGCGCGCACTTGAATTGCGCGACCGCGAGACACAAGGCCACACCCAGCGCGTCACCGAGATGACCGTCCTGCTAGCTGAAGCATTCGGGCTGGTCGAGCAGCAGGTGGTCCACATCCGCCGCGGCGCGATCCTGCACGATATCGGTAAGATGGCCATCCCCGATTCGATCCTGCTGAAGAAAGGCCCGCTTGACGAGACCGAATGGGCAATCATGCGTCAACACACCTCCATCGCCGCGGACTTGTTGAGGCCGATCCAATATCTTGCGCCCGCATTGGATATTCCCCAATATCATCACGAGAAATGGGACGGCAGCGGTTACCCATTTGGCTTGAAGGGTGAACAGATCCCGCTTTCGGCGCGTCTGTTCGCCGTGGTGGACGTGTACGACGCCCTGACCTCTGACCGCCCCTACCGCCAGGCCTGGACGCGCGCCCGGGCCATCCGTCATATTCGCGAAGAATCAGGCCGACACTTTGACCCCAAAGTAGTGGATTTCTTCATCAAAATGCTGGAAAGCCACGAAGGTTACTCATTCTACGTCTCCCCTTAACCTGTCCTGTAAACAAATTATGGCTCTCCCGTTTCTGGCGGGAGATATCCACAGATGCTGCAGAGTTCACCAATTTTGGCGGGCAAACTCTGCGTAATCTGTGAAATCTGT
>CALLJA010000557.1 GCA_938008865.1 uncultured Anaerolineales bacterium | reverse complement strand
GCGTCATCGTGCGAGACATTTAGTGCTAGAATCAAACCGTGATCAGTACAGACACGCGCATTTCCCTTCTCAAGAAGATCCACCTCTTCCACGGCTTCAACACCGACGACCTGCAAGACCTGGCCGGGCGTTTCGACGAGCACGAGTATGCCGAAGGCGAGGTCATCTTCGAGCAGGGCGGGCGGGCCGACGGGTTCTTCGTGATTGTCAAGGGCCGCGTGGGCATCGTGCGCAGGACGGGCGGACGGGAACAGAAACTGGCCTACCTGGTAAATAACGACTACTTCGGCGAAATGGCGCTGGTCTCGAAACGCCCGCGCTCGGCCACTGTCACGGCCCTCCAGCCGACCACCGTCCTGGTGCTCTCACACGAAGACTTCCACCAGGCCATCAAGCGCAACCCCAAACTCAAGGGCAATCTGGATATCACCATTGCCAGCCGCACCCTGGCGCAAAGGCTTCAATTCAAGTGGCTGCGCCCCAACGAGGTGGTCTATTTCCTGGCGCGCAAACACGCGATCCTGCTATACCAGGCCATGGTCGCACCGGCGCTGGTGCTGTTGCTGCCCATCGCGCTAAGTATCGCCTGGTTCTTCACACAGGCCATCACCCCAATCGCCCTGGCCGTCATCACACTAGTGCTGGACCTGGCCTGGGCGGGCTGGCGCGCCCTCGACTGGAGCAACGACTATTACGTGGTCACCAACGAACGCGTGGTCTGGCTCGAAAAAGTGGTCGGCATCTACGACAGCCGCCAGGAGGCCCCGCTCAGCACGATCCTCTCGGTCAGTGTGGAGACCGACCCGTGGGGCCGCGTGCTGGATTACGGCCACGTAGTGGTGCGCACCTTCGTGGGACAGATCCCCTTCAATTACGTGACCCAGCCCGCCCAGGCCGCGCGCGTGATCGAAGAATACTGGGACCGCACCAAACAGGTGGCCGTCAGCACGGAAAAAGAGGCCATGAAGAACGCCATCCGCACGCGGCTGGGGCTGCAGCCCGTGGGTCAGAAACCTGCCGCCGCACCCCCGCCGCCGTCCAAGCCGGCGCCCAAGGCTCGCAATGTCTTCCTCAAAGCCCTGGGGGCGACCACGCTCAAGATGCGCTACGAAGTGGGAGACACGGTCATCTATCACAAACACTGGATCGTGTTGTTCCAGCAGGCTTGGACCCCGGCCGCCTTCCTGCTCGGGGTGATCGGGCTGTGGATCAGCGACATCGTCCGCATCGCCTATGACCCGTCCCGTGCGATCTTCGCAATGACCGCAAACGGACTGGATGTGGATACCATCTTCGTCTCCCTGCCGATCCTGATGATCCCCCTCGTCATCTGGCTGGGCTGGCAGGTGGTGGACTGGAGCAACGACATCTTCCAGGTCACGCCCGATCAGATCATCGACATCGACCGCAAACCCTTTGGGGCGGAAGAACGCCGCGCGGCGCAACTGGAGAATATTCTCAGCACGCAGTACAAGCGCGAAGGCATCATGAGCAACCTGTTCAACTACGGCACGGTCTTCATCACCGTGGGCGGCACGCAACTGGCCTTTGAAGACGTGATGGATCCCGCCACCGTCCAGTCGGATATCGACCGCCGGCGCATGGCGCGCACGGCCAAAATGAACGAGGCCAAGGTGGCCGCCGAGCGTGACCGCATGGCCGAGTGGCTGGCCGCCTATCACATGAACGCGGACGAGTATCGCCGCGACTATGAAAACAAGAACAAAAACGGGTAAAATCGGTGGACTTCCAGAGGTAAGTAGAAATGGCACTCCGAAATATTATCACCCTCCCAGACCCTGTCCTGCGCCGCAAGGCGCGTCCAATCACCACCTTCGACGGCGACCTGCAAACCCTGATCGACGACATGATCGAGACCATGCGCCAGGCGCCCGGCGTGGGGCTGGCCGC
>CALLJA010000556.1 GCA_938008865.1 uncultured Anaerolineales bacterium | reverse complement strand
GAGTTGCGCAAGGCGCTGGAGACCGTCAGGCCCAAGACCGTGACCGTGTTCGCCGTCCCGCCTGCAGAGGAAAAGCCCGAGGCCTTCCTCAACCGCCTGACGGGATTGTGCAAGTACACGCTGAGCAATTACGGCGGCAGGACGCAACTCGCCAAACTGGCCGCCGCACTGGCCGCGCGCGAAAGCGCCGTGGAGATCGGCCTGCAATGGCTGGCCGCAGGCGGACACCTGTCCTTGAACGTGGAAGAGGACGAGGTGACGCTCTCCGCGCAGAAGCCCGAGGCTAACCCGTATTTGCAGAAAGAGTTATTCGTCGCCCTGCGCGGAGTGCTGGCAGAGACGGCGGCGTATCGAAAGTATTTTGCAAACACAAATCCCCCGCGCGTATGAACTTTTCACAGGGCGCGCAGATATAATCGACCTGGATCGAACCGAATCCATAGGACCTCATCAATGATTTTCCTGAGAGCGGCCAAGCCAAGCCCAAAATACAGGCGCGCAAATTGCACTCTCCCGTCAGGAACGGAGAGCCGTAATTCTTTGGCTGACTTCTTATAAAAGTAATACTGCGATATGTCGATATGTAAAACTTAGAACACTACCCCAGGATTCGCACGTCTGGGAAATAAACCGTCGGGAAGGAGAAGTTGAGTTGGGCGAACTTCCAGCCTGAGGCTTCGCGGACGACCACCGCCGTGAGGCGCAACGGCCAGACGAACTTGTCGCCGCGGCTGATCTCGTAGACCGTGTTGGTCCCGCCGCGCAGGATGTAGTGTAGTTTCTGTTGCGCGGGCAGCGTGGACTCATCGAGGAACTTGCGCACGAAGTTGAGATACGACTCGTAGTTCTCGGTACCGATGGTCTGGCTGACGGTGGCCGAGGCGGCGATCCAGCCCACGTCGCCGCGGGCGCGGATCGAGGTCGAGGCGGGGTCGAGGCGCAGGTCGCCCCAGCCTTCCCAGTCGCCGTGGACCAGCTCACGGGCGGAGGCGCGGTCGAGGTACCACTCATCCACCCCAGGTTTTTGTCCGTTGGTGCCGATGACTTCGATGTCTTCGCTGAACAGGTCGAGGAAGGCGTCCACCTGCGCGAGGTCACGTTGGGTGTAGCCTTGCTGGAAGGCATCCAGCAGGGCGCGGATTTCTTGTTCAGCGGTCATGTTTCTTTATCCAATCGCAATCGAAATCATTTCGCCATCCACGTAACTGAGGATGGAACCATCCACCCGCAGGCGCGGATCGTTTTCATACAGGGCGCGGACCCGCTCCCAGTCGGGGACGTCGCCCGAGGTCAGGGCGGCTGCTTCGTCGAGCAGTGACAGGTCGGACGGGTCGTCCAGCGACTCGCTCAAGATGACGCCCCAGCAGTCCCAGGGCAGCAATTCGACCTTGTTGAGCGCGGCCACGTCGCGCACCAGGTTGCCGCGGATGAAGCCCAGTCCGTGCATGTCGAAGATGCCGAACTGTTCGGGGTCGGCCGCGCCCGAGCGGCACATGGCCCAGGCCGCTCCGCCGACGAGGAACTGGTCGCGCGGTACATCCAGCGGGCTGAAGGGGATCTTCATCACGTCGCATTGCAGCACGTCGAGTTGGGCATCGACCAGCACCCAGCGGGCCTGGTCCTGATTCCAGTATTCGGTCACCCAGTGGTCTTCATAATGATTCGGCATGAAGTACGCGCCGAATCCGCAGCGGGCGCGGGCAGGCACGCCCTGATGACGCAGCATGGCGGCCAGCAGCAGCGAATGGTCGCGGCAGTTGCCAACCAGTTTCTGCTCCAGCGCGCGCGGCTCGCTCAACGGACGCGGGTCCAGTTCAAGGGTGCGTTCCAGGCGACGCGGCATGGTGCGGAGTTGCACCTCGGCCTGGCGCTCGGGCGTGTGCTTCACGCCGTAACGCTCGGCCCAGAACACGTGGATGGTGACGCCTTGTACGATGCGCACAAGGTCGTAGATGGAAGTGGGAAGATCGTCGAAGAGGGAGGCGTACGTCCCAGGGTCGGAGATCGGCCCCTGTTGGGAGAAGGCGGTCAGACTGGTGTCCATTTCATCTCCAATGATTGGGTTGGGGGAATTCGATTGTACACCATATCCGCAAAGTTCGCACAAATGTTTCAAGAATGGAAATGGCCGATTCCGCGAACTGATCAGCGGCGGTGCATGCGCGCAAACCCGTGGAAACCGCGTTATCCGTGTCCTGCTTTTCAGGCAAAATTACAATTATGTAAGCGCCCACAATCCTGTGATGAACATCACTGGATTTTTATGCCCTTTGTTGTACACTGAAAAAAATTCGAACCTCCGAGGGAGACGACATGCAAAAATCGAACACTTCTTCACCCAGGGCTCATTCCGTCCTCATCCTTCTGGCGCTGGCACTGCTGATCGCGGGACCGGCCTGGTTCAAGAATAACGCCGCGCGCTTCGGCCTGTACTCCTGTAACGGCCGCATGATGACCCTGGAACAGGTCGCTGAACTGCGCGGCATCGACCCCGCCACCCTGCAGGACATCCACCTCAAGCGCAGCCTGTCAGTCGAAGATGTGTGTGTCATGCCGCAGGCCAAACTGGACCGCGCCATCTTCCGCGCCAGCAACCCCAAACCCGACCACCCAGGCGAAGCGGTCGAGTTCCGCAAACTTCAACTGCGCGACGAGAACGGGAACATCCCCGTCGACGGGCTGGTGCGGGCCAGCGAACAGGTCCAGGCCATGTTGACGGCGCAAGCCAAAAGCCTAGACAGCAACGCGGCGGGCATCGGCAGCGGCGCGTGGACGTGGCTCGGCCCGGGCAACGTGGGCGGACGCGTGCGCGCCATCCTCATCCACCCCGCCAACCCCAATATCCTGTGGGCGGGCAGCGTCTCGGGCGGCATCTGGAAATCCACCGACGGCGGCGTGTCCTGGCAGATCCTGACCGACTTCCTCGGCAACATGGCCGTCTCGACCCTGGCCCTCGACCCAACCGACCCGAACGTCCTCTATGCGGGCACGGGCGAAGGCTTCTACAACGGCGACGGCCTGCGCGGCGCGGGTGTCTTCAAAAGCACAGACGGCGGCGCGACCTGGGCGCAGCTCTCCGCCACCAATAACTCGAACTGGTACTACGTCAACCGCCTGGCCGTCTCCTCCGATGGGACCACCCTGCTGGCGGCCACCGGCTCGGGCATCTGGCGCAGCACCGACCGCGGGGCCTCCTGGACGCGGACCTTCAGCGGCGGGGACGTGCTGGACGTCAACTTCAACCCGTCCGACAACACCAAGGCCATCGCCAGCGGATTCTCGGGCTCCACGCTGTATTCGACCAACAACGGCCAGACATGGTCCAATGCCAGCGGCTGGGGCGCGCTGGCTTGGGATGGACGTGTGGAAGTGGCATACGCGCCCAGCAACCCATCCATCGTATATGCGTCGGTCAACCGAAATTACGGCGAGGTCTGGAAGAGCACCGATGGCGGCCAGACCTATACGCTGGTCAACACAGGCAGTACCTACCTCGGCTCGCAGGGCTGGTACGATAACATCATCTGGGTCGACCCGACCAACCCCAACCTGCTGGTGGTGGGCGGCATCGACCTGTGGCGCAGTTCCAACGGCGGTTCCACACTGGGCAAGATCAGCCAGTGGTACAGCGCCCCCAATTCGGCCCATGCCGACCATCACATGGTCATCGAGGACCCGGGCTACGACGGGGTCAGCAACAAGCGGGTCTACTTCGGCAACGACGGCGGCGTGTACCGCGTGAATGACGTCACGCAGGTCATGCAATTGGCGGGATGGGTCGAGTTGAACAACAACCTCGGCATCACCCAGTTTTACGGCGCAGCTGGCAACCCGTCCACCGGCGAGATCATCGGCGGCACACAGGACAACGGCACGCTCTTCTACAAGCCTGCCAGCGGCTCCGAAGGCTGGACGGCGCCCTTCGGCGGCGACGGCGGCTTCTCGGCGGCCGACCCCACGAACCCCAATTACTTCTACGGCGAATACGTATTCCTCAATATCCATCGCAGTTCCAACCGCGGCGTCTCGTCCGATTACATCATCGGGCAGTACTGGAACGGGTCGAGCTGGGCCTGGAAGAACGCGCCCTACCGAATCGACGACGCCATGAACTCCAGCGCCAACTTTATCGCGCCCTTCATCCTCGACCCGAACAACCCCAACCGCCTGTTGGCAGGCGGACTTTCGCTCTGGCGCACCAACGACGTCAAGACCGCCAACACCGTCTCCACCGGCCCCTCCTGGGCCGCCATCAAGGGGCCCATCGGCGCAGCCACGTACGATAATTACATCAGCGCCATTGCTGTGGCCAAGGGCAATTCAGACGTCATCTGGGTCGGCCACAACAACGGCAGCATCTACAAGACCGTCAACGGCACCTCCGCTTCGCCCACCTGGACCCAGGTGGATGCCAACTCGCCCGGCCTGCCCAACCGCTACGCCACGCGCATCGCCATCGACGCCAACGACAGCAACAAGGTCTACGTCACCTTCGGCGGATTCAGCGCCGATAACGTCTGGCGCACGACCAACGGCGGCTCCACCTGGACCGACGTCACCGGCAGCGGGCTGACAGGACTGCCCAGCCTGCCCGTCCGCAGCCTGGTCATCCACCCCTACAATTCCAACTGGCTGTACGTCGGCACCGAACTGGGCATCTTCGCCAGCGAAGACGGCGGGGCCAACTGGGCCGTTCCACACGAAGGCCCTACCAACACTTCGGTGGACGAACTCTTCTGGATGAACTCGGAACTCGTGGCCGCCACGCACGGACGCGGCCTGTTCAGCATCGAAACCCTGCCCTGCTTCACCCTGACCACCACCGCCAACCCGCTGGCGGGCGGCTCCATCCAGGCCAGCCCCGCGCCCAATTGCGCCAGCGACCCCGCCAAATACTCGCAGGGGACGGTTGTCACGCTGACCGCTTCTGCCAATGCAGGCTACACCTTTTCGGCCTGGGGCGGCGACGCCAGCGGCGCGGCCTCCCCGGTAAATGTGACCATGAGCGCCGACCGCAGCGTGACCGCCAACTTCAACCAGGTCTGCTACGCACTCACGGTTGACTCCAACCCGCCCGCGGGCGGCGCCGTCAATGTGGTCACCGCCCCGAATTGCGCCGCCGACCCGGCCAAATACACCCCGGGCACCATCGTCACACTGATCGCCAATCCCGCCAGTGGATACAGTTTCTCCAACTGGAGCGGCGACGCCAGCGGCGCAGCCTCCTCGGTGGGTGTGACCATGGATGCTGACCGCAGTGTAACAGCCAACTTCAGCCAGGTCTGCTACACGCTGACGGTCGACTCCAACCCGTCTGCGGGCGGCAGCGTGGGCGTCAGCCCCGCGCCCAACTGCAACGGCGGCACCCAGTACACGCCTGGCACCACCGTCACCCTCACCGCCAGCGCCAACGCGGGCTACGTCTTCACCGCCTGGAGCGGCGATGCCAGCGGCGCGGCCCCCTCCGTGGACGTGGTCATGGCCCTCGACCGCGCGGTCACCGCCAACTTTGGCCCGCTCTGCTATACACTGACGGCCAGCCCCAACCCGGCCGGCGGCGGGACGGTCAACGCCAGCCCTGCGCCCAACTGCAACGGCGGCACCCAGTACACGCCCGGCACCACCGTCACCCTCACCGCCAGCGCCAATGCAGGCTACGTCTTCACCGCTTGGAGCGGCGATGCCAGCGGCACAGCCTCCTCCGTGGACGTGGTCATGTCGGCACACCGGAACGTCACGGCCAACTTCGACGCCACCTGCTACGCGCTGACGGTCAGCCCCAGCCCGGCCGGCAGCGGGACGGTCAACGCCAGCCCCGCCCCCAACTGCACGGGCGCGCCGGGCAAGTACACCGCTGGCACCCTCGTCCGCCTGACCGCCAGCGCCAACCCCGGTTACGCCTTCAACTCCTGGAGCGGCGACGCCAGCGGCGCAGCCAATCCGCTGGACGTCACCATGAGCGCCGACCGCAGCCTGACCGCCAACTTCGACGCCACCTGCTTCTCGCTGACCGTCAGCCCCAGCCCGGCCGGCAGCGGGACGGTCAACGCCAGCCCCGCGCCCAATTGCGCCGGCGTTCCGTCCAAGTACAGCATGGGGACGCTCATCACGCTCACCGCCAGCGCCAATGCGGGCTATGCCTTCTCGTCTTGGAGTGGCAGCCTGAACAGCGCGGCCAACCCCGCCAGTTTCACCATCGCCGCCGACTCATCCGTCACGGCCAACTTCGACGCATCCTGCTTCTCGCTGAGCGTCAACGCCAGCCCCACAGCCGGCGGGACGGTCAACGTCAGCCCCGCGCCCAACTGCGCCGCTGACCCGTCCAAATATGCCCATGGCGCCGTCGTCGCCCTGACGGCCAATCCCAACACAGGCTACACCTTCACGGCCTGGGGCGGCAGCGCCAGCGGCAGCGCCAACCCCACCAGCGTGACCATGACAGCCGACCGCAGCGTGACCGCCAGTTTCAGCCAGCTCTGCTACACGCTGACGAAGACCTCCAACCCCGCCGCCGGCGGCACGGTCAGCGCCAGCCCCGCGCCCAATTGCAACAGCGGCACGCAATACACCTACGGCAGCGTGGTCACGCTCACGGCCTCGGCCAACGCGGGTTACGTCTTCACCGCCTGGAGCGGCGACGCCGGCGGCTCGCTCAACCCCGTCAGCCTCAGCATGCTGGCGAACCGGAGCGTCACCGCCAGTTTCGCCAGCACCACCGTGCCCGTCGTAACCGGCATGTTGCGCATGGACCCCAGCCTCACCAGCGCAGCGCGCGTCAAATTTACCGTCAACTTCTCCGAGCCGGTCACCGGCGTCGACACGCGCGACTTCAGCCTATATGCGCACGGTCTGACCGAAGCCTTCGTAGGCAGCGTCAGCGGCAGCGGACAGACCTATACGGTCACGGTCAACACCGGCGCGGGCAACGGCATGCTCCGCCTGGATGTCGTCGACAATGACAGCATCCTGGATGCGAACGGCACCCCGCTGGGCGGCCCGGGAGCGGGCAACGGCAATTACACCGGCGGCCCCAGTTACACCATCGTCAAGGGCGCCACCTACCAGGACGTGCCGTTCACTCACTGGGCCTGGCAATACGTCGAGCGCCTGCACAGCGCGGGCGTCAGCGGCGGATGCTACGCCAACCCGCCGTACTTCTGTCCCGACGCGGGCGTGACGCGCGACCAGTTGGCCGTCTTCCTGCTGCGCGCCAAATACGGGGCGGAATACACGCCGCCCGCCGCCACGGGCGGAGTCTATACCGACGTGCCCAAAACCCACTGGGCCGCCGCCTGGATCGAGCAGCTATCGCGTGAGGGCATCTCGGGCGGCTGCGGAGCCGCAAAGTTCTGTCCCGCCACGGTCGTCACCCGCGACCAAATGGCTGTCTTCCTGCTGCGCGCTAAATATGGGGCCGCCTACAAACCGCCCGCGGCCACGGGCATATTCAGCGACGTGCCCGCCTCACACTGGGCCGCCGCCTGGATCGAACAACTGGCTCGCGAGGGTGTGACAGGCGGCTGCGGCGGTGGGAATTACTGCCCGTCAGCCGCAGTCACCCGCGCCCAGATGGCGGTCTTCATCGTCAAGGCCTTCGACCTGCCGTAGAAGGTTTCAAAGCATTTGGGTGACAGGCGTCTGATAGCGCCTGTCACCCAAATGCATTGAAACCTTCTACGGCAGGTCGAAGGCCCTGACGATGAAGACCGCCATCTGGGCGCGGGTGACTGCAGCCGATGGGCAGTAATTTCCGCCGCC
>CALLJA010000555.1 GCA_938008865.1 uncultured Anaerolineales bacterium | reverse complement strand
TACGCGGCTGTATTTCGTCCAGAAACATGAACCCCAAAAGACCGCCGACATCTACGCCGCCCAATGGCGACAGGTGCAGGCCAGCATCGAACGCCTGGCCGACTTGCTGGCACATCTGCCGCCCGAACAGGAGTACAACCGTCTCAGCCTGGACTTGCGCCTGCGCCAGATGCACCTCATCTACACATGGCTGGACGAGATCAAAACCCGCTTCCAGATCGAGGTGTCTGGATGAAAAGTGTCTCGTCGGCCTGACGCCGATGGTCTCAACGGCAGCCTGATGTAGAAATTCAGCGCGATGCAGATAGATCCGCCTTTCCATAAAAAGGCGGGGCCATAATTCCAATGTCGAGGTACCTGAATGAAACGTTTATTGTCCCTTCTGTTCCTGTCTGCCCTGCTCGCTGCGGGCTGCGTCCCTGTCGCCACATCGACCGCCGCGCCCGAACCGCGCACGTTGACCGTTTTCGCCGCCGCCTCGTTAAAGGATGCCTTCGGCGAGATCGGGAAAAACTTCGAGGCTGCCCACCCTGGCGTGACCGTGGCCTTCAACTTCGCGGGCTCGCAGACCCTGCGCACCCAGCTCGAAGAGGGCGCCTCGGCCGACGTGTTCGCCTCAGCCAACCACACCGAGATGGACAACACCGTCAAGGCGGGGCTGGTCCAGGACGGCGCCGCCCAGGATTTCCTGACCAACCAACTGCTGGTCATCCTGCCCGCGGACAACCCAACGGGACTCGAGTCGCTGCAAGACCTGGCCCGCTCGGGCGTCAAAGTGGTGCTGGCCGCCGACACCGTCCCCGCTGGCAAGTACGCCCGCCAGATCCTCGACAAGCTGAGCCAGGATCCCGCCTTCGGCTCCGACTTCGGCGCGAAGGTGCTGGCGAACGTGGCCTCGAACGAGAACGACGTCAAGCAGGTGGTGGCCAAGGTCCAGTTGGGTGAAGCGGACGCGGGCATCGTGTACGTGTCCGACGCCGTCGCCGCGCCCGAGTTGAAGACCATCGAGATCCCCGCCGACCTCAACGTGGTCGCCAAATACCCCCTCGCCGCGCTGACGAAGGCCCCGCAGCCCGAACTGGCCGCCGAGCTCATCGCCTACGTGCTCTCCGCCGAGGGACAGGGTATCCTGGCGAAGTGGGGCTTCAGCCCGATCCAGTAACGCATGTCAGGCCTGCATCGATTCATCGAACACATCAGCGCCAACAAGACTCGGGACTGGCTCTTCATCGTCCCAAGTCTTATTCTGCTTTGCCTGTTGGGGCTGCCCCTGCTGGCCCTGATCCAGCGCGCCCTTAATACGGGTTTCCTTTTGCACGCCCTCTCCCCTTCGGCGTTGGAGGCGCTGCGCCTGAGCCTGGTCACCAGCCTGCTGACCGTGGCGGTCACGGTCGCGCTGGGCACGCCGCTGGCATACGTGCTGGCGCGCTGGCAGTTTCCGCTCAAATCCTGGGTGGGGACGCTGATCGACCTGCCCATCATCCTGCCGCCCTCGGTGGCGGGGCTGGCCTTGCTAATCGCCTTTGGGCGGCGCGGACTCTTCGGGGCGGCGCTGAGCGGGCTGGGAGTCCAATTGCCGTTCACCACGGCGGCGGTGGTCATCGCGCAATTGTTCGTGTCGGCGCCGCTGTACGTCCGCGCGGCGCGGATCGGGTTCAATGAGATCGACGTGCAGTTGGAAGAGGCCGCCCACGTGGAGGGCGCGGACCAGTGGCAGTTGTTCCGCGAGGTGATGTTTCCCCTGGCGGGGCGCTCCCTCGTCAGCGGGGCCATCCTCACCTGGACGCGCGCGTTGGGCGAGTTTGGCGCGACCATCATGTTCGCGGGCAACATGGAGGGCGTCACCCAGACCATGCCGCTGGCCATCTACCTCGGCTTCGAACGCGACCTGGGCGTGGCCGTGGCCCTCTCGGTGCTGTTGGTGGCGGTCTCGGTGCTGCTCCTGGCAGCTACGCGGAAATTGGAAAAGACCAACTGACCTGCGGCGCCGCGACCCTGAAAAAAAGCGTTCGGAAGATAGACTTCC
>CALLJA010000554.1 GCA_938008865.1 uncultured Anaerolineales bacterium | reverse complement strand
TTCGGGCGGCGCACGATCCATTCCAGCCTGCCCGTTTCCCTGGGTGACTGGCGGATGGGAGACAGCGCGGCTTGCAATTCTTCATACGATAAAAGAATGGGAGTGGTCATGGGGTCTCCTCTCTAACAGTAAAAGTGGATCGGTTTGTCTTTACTTCGTGTCGGTGGATTTCAACCCGCCGCGGCGCGGCAGTTCCACATATTGCAGGCCGCTCTTCATCAGCATGACACCGATACGGGTGGCGACGCTCAACGCCCAGACGGGGATCCCGAAAACCAGCAACTCGCGTGGCAGGAGCAGGAAACTGTCCTTGCCCAACTCTGTCAGGACAATGCGCTGGGGGACGATGCCATCCAGCACAATAAAAGGGCTGCCTTGGGTGAACAGTTGGAAAATTTCCACCACGGTCCAGATGACCACGACCGCGCCCAGGAAGGTCAATACGATGCCCACGATCTTCGACGCTGTCCAGCCTGAGCCTTCTTCATCATACCCGTTGTAGACTGACATGTTTCTCCGTTTCTATTATTTGCCGTCTGGCGTGAACAATTTTAGTTCGATGTCATCCTCTGAGAGGCGAACCATGCGCGCAAACCTCAGGCTGAGTTTTTCCAGCACGTGGATCGATCCGCTGTTGGCGGGGTCCACGATGCCGACGACGCGCGGGATGCGCAGCTTGTTGCGGGCGTACTCCATCACCGCCCGCGCGGACTCGCTGGCGTAGCCCTTCGACCAGTAGCGCTCCAGAAAAGCGAAGCCGATGTCCACGTCCTCCAGCGTGTCGCGTCGGACCAGCCCGCACATGCCGATGGGGGTGTCATCCTCTTTCAGCGCGACCCGAAACATGGCGAAGCCATTCCGTTCGTAGCTGTAGATGACCCTCTCCTGAATATAGCGGCGGGCATCTTCGGTCGTGCGTATCTGACGGTCGCCGATGAAGCGGATGAAGGCAGGCTCGTTCAGGATTTCAAGGACGAAGTCCGCGTCGTCCAATGAGAATTTACGCAGGCAGAGACGTTCGGTTTCGAGGAGGGTCGGGTTCATGGTCCGTTCACGGGGCGGAAGGTTCGGGCGATGTCGTCGAAGACGGGCTCGAAGGTGTAGTAATCTGCCAGGCTGGCGTCGCAGCCGATCTCCCAGATGGTATTGCCATCCTGCACCAGGTAGTACACGAAGTTGACGTACACGTTATTGAAATTGGTCTGCACCACGACGCGCTCACCCTCCCGTTCGAAGAAGGCAAAAGGTTTTCGTTCCACCAGTGTGGAATTGACGTCCAGCACCGAGACGGCCTTGTCGGTGAACTGTGCAAGGCTCAATCCGTTGCGGGAAAATTCCTTGACGAACACGGTCGGGATGAAGTGACTGCCGAGTGGCGGCCCGTGGCGAAAGAGTAATTCGTAGACGGTCAGGTTCTTTTCGCGCTGTTTGACGTAATCCGTCAGCCCGATCAGGCTGTATTTATCGTTGAGTTCCTGGTCGAACCCCGAGGGGTTATCGACGAAGGCAAAGGTGTCTGGCAGCCAGACCTCGACCTTTTCAGACTTGTATTGCCGCCA
>CALLJA010000553.1 GCA_938008865.1 uncultured Anaerolineales bacterium | reverse complement strand
GCTCCTGGCCGAGGACTTGAACCTCGAACCTAGCGGTTAACAGCCGCGCGCTCTGCCGATTGAGCTAGCCAGGAAAGCGAAGGGCATTATACGAGCAAGGCAGGGACGTGTCAAGCCTGGTGAGCGCTTTTCAGGCTTAAATATACCGTCCCGCTGCGCGTGCTGTAACTGGCCCAGATCACCCGATTGTCAAACCGATATTCATCCAGAAGGATGGTGCGGCCATAGTCCCCAGCCTGCTCGACGCAACTGGTTTTGTCGTCCGGCAGGCAGGTCACCTTGACCTGTTCGTCCTCAAGGCTTCCCGTACGGAGATATCGTTCCAATACCCGCAAAATAACCTGTTTTTCTTCCGATATCATGTCATTCCTCGCTCTCTGAGTTTCGAGACAAAAGCTGGTGCATTTCGCGTTCGGCCTGCGCGGGCGTCAGGGACAACGCGAACCCCCACTCTCCCAGCAAGGCAGTACGCGCCTGTTTCAAAAGCAGCTGGTCATTGTCGTTCAACGCCTTCACACTCTGATATGCCGACAAATCACGGATGATATAACAAAGCGACTCTGCAAGGCCATCCTTAAACAACTTCTGCAGGCGGAGCCTGCGCTCGTTTCGGTCGTCTGGCAAAGGCTCGCCCGCGCTCGATAAAATAGGCAGCAGGCGCGCAAACTCATCTCCGCTCATGGGGGGCCGCAAGCGGCTTTCCAGTTTCCCGTCGACGGGCACCCAGACGGTCAGTTCCCCGACCTCGACCGCATAGTACAAGGCCGTAGACCCGAACAGGTCGCGCTCCTCCAAATGCATGATCCGCCCCAATCCATAGGTCCAGTGCATGACCGGATCGCCCTCGCGAAAGACCATACCGCCTCTCAATTCATCCTATCCTAGGAAGCCGCTTCAGAAGCCAGTGGCGCGCGTTTGATTTCCAACAATTCCTTGAGCATGGCCAGGTTTTCCTTGAATTGCCTTTTCAGCCGTTTTTCGAGCACGCCCTCATCCATCTGAAAAGAGTTGACCACATTAGCCTGCATGGAAATGCTGACCTTCGTACTACCCTTTTCAATATCGAAGGTATAGGAAGTCTGCGAAAGGAGCGGCCCTGAAATGGATTTAAACCCATATTTCATATTCGGCTCATACTCGGTCACTTCGAAAATGCTCTGTATGCGGTGACCCATCAGATGACCCACGCTCCGAAAATGCGCGCCCACCCCTTCCTCGCCGCCCGAAATACGCGTGGAAGCCAGCGTCCCGTACTGCCACTGGAAATCATTCTCGGGCGCGCTAATGTACTCGAAGACCTGTTTGACAGGCCGGTAGATCATCGTACTGATATTGAAATTGATCATTTCGCTCTTTCTTCATCGAAAAAAACAGACCCAACATCAGGGCCGCCACTTCAAAACGGCCTTTCCTTCCCCCATTGGGCAATTCAAACGCGCATGTCAGTGTAACACATTATCGAGCCAAAACCCGTAAACAAGTCGAATGTCGGCTTGCCTTACCCCTTCATCAGATACAGCATCCGCAGGACCTTCAAGTCGTCGTAGGTCAGCGCTCCGTTCAACTTATCGTACACGGGCTTGAGGAATGTCGGACCGAACTCATCGAATGCGGCAAAGGCAGCCTGGCGCTGTTCGGGCGTGGCGGAACTCAACGACTGGAGGTCGGGCCCGTTCCGCAGGGATTTGCCCGCGTAGGCGTAGCGCGTCAGGTGGTCGAGGATTGTCCCCGCCGAGACCTGGTAGCGTTCCATCAGGCTTTGCACTGTCTCCCCGCCGTTGTACGCCTCGCCGACCTGCATGTAGCGGCGGCCCGCATCGCTCTTGTCGCGGCTGGATTCTTTGCGCGGGTCCTTGAGCCCGCGCTTTTCGCAGAAGGGACGGATGACCGCCAGGAACAGGTCGCCGTAACGCTGCAATTTGGCCTGTCCCACGCCCGAAATGTTCAAAAGCGACTCGGGCGACTGCGGGTAATAAGCCGCCATCTCGGTCAGCGTGCGGTCCGAGAAGATGACGTAGGGCGGCACGCCCGCCTCGTCGGCCAGTTCCTTGCGCTTCTGGCGCAGCAGGGCGTAGAGCGCGTTGTTGAATTCCAGTTCGGCTTTCTTCTTTTTATCCGACTTTTGCGCGCGTTCGGTGGATTCCATGACCACTGCCATGATCTTCTCGCGCTTGCGCAGCGCATCCAGGGCTTTGGACGTCAGGCTGAGCGTTTGGAATTCGCCTTCCTGCTTGAGATAGCCCATCTGCACCAGTTGACGGGAGAGGTGCATCCACTGCGGACGCGTCCACTCGCTGCCGATGCCATAGGTGGACAGTTTGTCGTGTTCCCAGCGCAGGACCTTCTCGTTCTTCGAGCCAAGCAGGATGTCGGCGATGTGGCCCGCGCCGAACTTCTCGTCCGCGCGTTTGACACACGAGAGGAATTTCTGCGCGGGGATGGTGACGTCGGTCAGCGGGGTCGGGGCGGAGGTGCAGTTGTCGCAGCTGGAACAATTGTCGGCTTTGTAGGTTTCGCCAAAGTAGTTGAGCAGCGGCTTGCGGCGGCAGGTGCGTTCATCCTCGGCGTAGCGGACAATCGCATTGAGGTGCTGCATGGCCACGCGCTTTTCGTCGCCTTCTTTTTGGTCGATGAAGTAATTGATCTTGGCCGCGTCGGCGTAACTGTACAACAGCAGGCAATGCGCGGGCAGGCCGTCGCGCCCCGCGCGTCCGATCTCCTGGTAATAGCCTTCGATGCTCTTTGGCAGGTCATAGTGGATCACGAAACGCACGTTGGGCTTGTTGATGCCCATGCCGAAGGCAATGGTGGCCACGATGACCTGCGCGTCGTCGCGGATGAAGGCCTCCTGGTTGCGGCGGCGCTCGGCGTCTTCCAACCCCGCGTGATACGGGCGGACGGAATAACCTCTTGAGGCGAGATAGCTTGCAAGGTCATCGACTTGTTTGCGCGAGAAACAATACACGATGCCCGACTGGTCTTTATAGCGTTCGAGCATGGCCACGGTCTGGCGCGTGGCGTCCTGTTTGCGCGCCACTTCGATGTACAGATTCTCGCGGTTGAAACTGGCAACAAATTCGTTGGTGGTGGCAAACTTGAGCGTCTGACGGATATCCTGACGCACGCGCGCGGTGGCGGTGGCCGTCAGCGCGAGGCAGACCGCCTTCGGGAAGCGCTTGCGCACCTCGACCAGCTGGCGGTACTCGGGGCGGAAATCGTGTCCCCACTCCGAGATGCAGTGCGCCTCGTCGATGGTCAGGCAATCCACCTGGACAGAATCCAGCAGCGACAGGATACGCGGCGCAAGCAGCGTCTCGGGCGCAACGTAGAGCAGTTTCACCTGGCCGCGTCGCACATACTCCATGTTCTCCTGATATTCCTGCGGCGAGAGCGTGCTGTTGAGAAACAGCGACGGCACCCCATAGGCGCGCAGTTGCTCGACCTGGTCCTTCATCAGGGCAATCAGCGGCGAGACCACTACGGTCAGGCCCGCGAACGTCAGCGCAGGGATCTGGTAACACAGCGACTTTCCCCCACCCGTCGGCATGACTGCCAGCGTATCGCGCCGCGCCAGCACGTTCTCGATCACCTCCTCTTGCAACGGGCGGAAGGTATCGTACCCGAAGGTCTCTTTGAGGATGGCGGCGGTGTTGGACATGCGCAGAGTATAACGCAGGCGATTTTCCCGCGCCATTCCTAGAACAAACGTTTTTGTAAGTGTTCTGGCTCGAAAAATGAACGGTCCCCTTCGCGCCAGCAAAGGGGACCGTGAATTCCGTTTCGAGAACCTATCCTATCCGTTGTTGGTCAGGATGTGGCTGACCGCCGTCGAGGCGGGCCCGCCCAACGATTGGATCAGCCCAAAGCGCGCGCCCTCGACCTGGTTCTTCCCCGCCTGCCCCCGCAGTTGGAGCGTCGCTTCGACGGCCTGGTACACGCCCGCGGCTCCGCCGGGGAATCCGCGCGCCTTCATGCCGCCCATGGTGGCACACGGGATGCGGCCCTGGAGGTTGATATGCCCCCCGGCGGCCAGCTTCCAACCCGCGCCCTTGATCGCAAAACCGACCGCCTCCAGCTGCAACGCAGCATAGATGCTGAACACGTCGTGATACTCGAAGAAGTCGATCCCGTCGAGCGTCAACCCGACCTGTTTCATAGCCTTGCCCGCCGAGAGTTGGGCTGTATCAAAGAAGAGCGGGTCCTTGCGGTCGTGCAGGGCCAGCGTGTCTGCCGCGGCGGCAGAGCCCGCCACCTTCACGAGCGGATTCGACCCGTTTGACGGGATCAAGTCGCGGCGGGTGAGCACCAGCGCGGCGGCGCCGTCGGCGTTGGGAGCCATGTCGAACATGTTGAGCGGGTCGCTGACCATCTCCACTTTGGCGTAGGCCTCGGGCTTGATGGCCTTCTGGAACATGGCGTACGGATTACCTGCGCCGTTGGCGTGCGCAGTGAGCGCAAAACCCGCGAAGCCATCGGCAGGAACGTGATTCTCGTGCATGTAACGGCGCATGAGCAGCGCCGCCTGCGCCGAGGCGGTCAGGCCCTGCACGGCTTCGTAATCCGAGTCGCCCGTGGTCGCAATGGCGGCATCCACGTCCGAACCGACCTTATCGGTGAACTTCTCCACGCCGACGACCAGCGCCACATCCACCAGGCCGCTCTTGACGGCCAGGTAGCCCTGTCGCAGCGCCGCCCCGCCCGAAGCGCCCGCCGCCTCGACGGTCACCGCCTCGATGCCCGCGGAGTGCTGAGCGAAGTCGAAGCGCAGGCCCGCGTAATCGGCCAACAGCACGCCGAGGTGCGCTTGGTTCGAGAGGTTCGGCGAAAGCATGTTGCCGACGAACAAGGCCTGCGGCCTAAGCCCGCCCGCATCCTTGACGGCGGCCTGGATGGCCTCGAAGGCCAGCTCGCGCAGGCTGATGTCCCAGTGCTCGCCGACCTCGGTCTGTCCAATTCCTGCGATAACGATATCTGTCATGAATTCTCCTGTGTGTCATCCTGAGCGTAGCGAAGGATCTCTGTCAATAAAACCGAGACTCTTCGGTCGCTATCGCTCCCTCAGAGCGACACAATCATTTCCAAATATTCTTCAAAAACTTCAACTTCTCGGCGGTCTGGAAACTGCCGCCGCCTTCATGGCCGTTGTACGGATAAACCTTGATGTCTTTCTCACCTGCCCAGTGATTGTAGGCGGCGAAAACCGTCGACGGCGGACAGACTTGATCCATCAGGCCCGTCGAGAAGAGCGCCTTCGCGCGGGCGCGGGCCGAGAAGTTGACACCGTCAAAATAGGACAGCGTCTCGAA
>CALLJA010000552.1 GCA_938008865.1 uncultured Anaerolineales bacterium | reverse complement strand
TCGCCGAGGGCGTAGCCTGCCTGGATCAACGACTGGATCTCAGAACTGCCTTCGTAGATGATAGCGCCCTTCGAGTTGCGCAGGTAGCGTTCCACGTCGTATTCATCGCTGAAGCCGTACGCGCCGTGAATCTGGATCGCCTCCGCGGCGGCGCTGAACGACGCCTCGGTGGCGAACTTCTTGGCGTACGAGGTCTCACGCGTGGGGCGTTTGCCTTCGTTCTTCAGCCAGCCGACCTGCGAATACAGCAGGCGCGCGATCTCATAATCCTGCGCCATTTTCGCGATCTTTTCCTGGATGAGTTGATGCTCCGCGATGGGCTTGCCGAAGGTTTTGCGCGTTTTAGCGTAGCGTACGCTGGCCTCCAGGCAGGCGCGGACGATGCCTGTCGCGCCCGAGGCCACGGTGTAGCGTCCGTGGTCGAAGCCAGACATGGTGATCTTGAAGCCCTCGCCTTCCTCGCCGATGCGGTTGGCCACGGGCACCTTCACGTCGGTGAACGAGATCCAGCCCGTGGAGCCCGCGCGCACGCCCAGCTTGCCGTGCAGGTCGCCTGTCTTCACGCCCTCACTGTGCAGGTCCACGATGAACGCGGACAACCCGTCCGAGGCCTTTCGCGCCGAGGGATTCGTTTTAACGGTGACCATTGCCAGGTCCGCTTTGGAGGCGAGCGAGATCCACATCTTTTCGCCGTTCAGGATGTAAAAATCCCCGTCGCGTTTGGCGGATGTCGTCATGGCGGCCACATCCGACCCCATGCCTGATTCCGTGAAAGCGCCGCAGCCGATCTTTTCGCCCTTCGCGAGCGGGATGAGAAATTTCTGCTTCTGTTCTTCGGTTCCCCACTGGAAGAGGTTCAGCGAACATAACCCCGTGTGCACCGACATGGCCACCCGCAGTGACGTGTCCACCGCTTCGAGTTCCTCGCAGGCCAGCCCCAGACTGATGTAGTCCATGCCCTGGCCGCCATAACGGACGGGCAGGCAGATGCCGAGAATGCCCAGCTCGCCCATGCGTTTGAGCGCAAACGGAATCGGCTCCTGCTTGCGGTCATGCTCCTTGATGACGGGCGCGATCTCCTTTTGGGCGAAATCGCGCACCATTTTTTGAACCATTTGATGCTCAGGGGAAAGGGAGAAGTCCATGCAGCAGCTCCTGTCGGATTTTTTGTATTATATCTCAAAAAAAAACAATCTACCGAACGGTCGGTAGATTTGGATTTCGACAAAAATGCCCGACGCCGTGGAGTGCGCGTCGGGCTAGGGAAGATCATGGGTATCACTCATCTGGTTTCGATACCCATGTTGCTCAGTTCGTCTGCGTTGTACTGGGACACGAACAGGCTCGTGCCAGCCAGCAGACCGATGAGCAGGATGCCGATCAGAGCCGCTGCGATCATCATTGGGCCCTCCTTTCTTCTATGAACAGTTTAACGGGATTTAAGCAAAATAGTTGCTCCCCTAACAGTACTGTAATGGATTCACCATACAGTTTTGTTAGGATGCCGACAGGACGAACGGCGGGCGGGTTTGGTTCCCGCATCTCCGATGATACGCCCCGCCTGTTTCGACAATGTGTGCGGTCGGTGTGAAAATTGTTCAGATTCCAAATCAAGGTTGACAAAAAGGGCATTTGGGATAAAATAGGCAGGCACTCAAGCCGAAGTGGCGGAATTGGCAGACGCGCTACGTTCAGGGCGTAGTGAGCTTACGCTCATGAGGGTTCAAGTCCCTCCTTCGGCACACTTGCCCGCTTTACAAGCGGGCATTTTCTTTGGATACCCATGGATCGAATCTGGCAGAGTATCGACAAAAAGAAGGTCTGGAACATCCTGAAGCCGCTCTTGATTGTGGGGCTGCTGGTGGGTTTCTTTTATTATGTGCCCATTGCGAATATCGCCGAGACGCTCAAAACGGTGGACGTGTTTCCGTTGTTGTGGACCCTGCTCATCAGCCTGCTGGCAACCTACGTCTCTTCCATCGAGTTATGGGTCCTGACCCGCAAGCAGGGCATCTCGCATTCGGTCTTCCAGTTGTTCATGCTCAACATGGGCATCCGTTTCTATTCGTTCTTCTCGCCTGTCTCCAGCCTGGGGACGCTCATCCGCTGGCAAAAACTTTCCAACGGCGGGAAGGGCGCCGAAGGTTTGATGGCGATTGCCGCCAACCGCGTGCTCGACATCATCGTAGCTATTGCAGTCGGCCTGTTTTGGGGCATCTCAGCGCTGAACCATGACATGCTCAATTTGCCCGCCCTGTTGATATACCTGGCCGTCTTTCTGGCCGCGCTGTGGATCGCGCTCAAGATTAGCGCGCCCATGTCGGCCTGGGCCGCGCGCCAGGCGGAGGCCAGCCCAAACCGTTGGGCCGGGCGCGGCTTTCGGCTGGTGGCGAAACTGTTTGCTTCGCTCGACACCTACCGTTCCTTTACGGTCTCCGAGATCCTGCTCCTGACTTTCACCGCCATCCTGGGGGAAATGGTCACCCTGCTGGCCTTCGTCTTGATTGCGCTTTCGGTGCATATCTCCATTTCGGTCGTGGACCTGGGCTGGATGCGTTCGCTGCTGTTCCTGGCCGCGCTGACGCCCTTCACCATGACGGGCGGCTTTGGGCTGCGCGAGGTCAGCACCGTGGTCATCATGGCTGGGCTGGGGATTCCCGCCGAACAGGCTGCCGCCTTCTCCCTGCTGGTGTACGCGCGCAGCGTGGTCGTCAGCCTGGTCGGCGGACTGTTGGAACTGGGCGCTTATCTGGTTGTGCGTTTCAAACGTCCTGCCTGACGGCGGCGCGGCGTTTTCGGGTATCATGGGGGATGTCGACCTGGAAGCCCGCGACCATTACGCCCGGAGGTTTCACCGAACCATGACCAGACTTCTCGTCTCCACCAATCATCGCGAAGTGCTCAATAGCGCCATCTCAGGCTGGCTGTACGTCGTGGACCTGGAGAAGCGCGCAGTGCTGAAGCGATCGGCAGGCGTGGAGGCTCCCTATCGCACGCACGACACCAACCCGCGCGGCGGCATGCGCGGCATCCGCGGCATGGGCTTCCGCAACGGCGAACTGGCCCTGTCCAACTACTCCTCCATCCTGTTCTTTGACCGTCAATGGAACCTGCTGCGCGCCTTTACGCACCCTTCGGTCTCGGCCATCCACGAGATTTTTTACGCCGAGGACGGGGTTTGGGTCACTTCGACCGCCAACGACGTGCTGGCTTGTTTCAAACCCGATGGGGAGGTGAATCCGCTGCTCTACATGCGCACCCAGAAGTCCCTGATGCGCAGCCTGGGCGGACCCCTGCGGCAGGTGGTGCGCCCGAAGGACCTGGTGACTGGCAAAAAGGATTTCCGCCTGCGCACCTATTTCAATCTCGATGTATACGACCGCACCCACCTCAACGGCATCTGTCAGATGCCTGACGGGCGGCTGTTGCTTTCTCTCGGTTTGCTGGTGGGCGATTACTTTGGCTTCCTGATGAACATCAAAACCCTCATGCTCAAGCTCAAGGTCTGGGACCTTTTCCTCGCGTTGAACCGCGGCATCCGCCGCCTGCTGCACCGCGACAAGGAGATGCTCAGCGAACTGGTCATCCAGCCCGCCAAAGGCAAGTCGGCCATCGTCAGCCTCGGCGCGGACGGGGACTGGCGCACGCACCTGGTCCTGCCCACGGCCCAGAATCCGAGCCACTCCATCCGCCGTCTCTCGGATGGCACAGCCGCCTACTTGAATACCTCGCACGGAGAAGTGATCCACTTCAACTTGGATGGCAGGGTGATCTCCAGCACCAAGGTTAGCGAGCGCTTCCTGCGCGGCCTGCTCGAACTGCCCGATGGCCGCCTGGCTCTGGGCAGCAGCAACAATCTGCTGATTTTCGACCTCCAGACCTGTTCGATTGTGGACCGCATCGAACTTTCCAGCGACCCGCTCAACTCGGTCTTCGACATCCAGTTCCTGCCGCCCGAGTTCGACCTGCCGCCCGATTCGTTAGAGGATAAAGTCGGGAAGATCGTAGGTTTCGATGGCCGTAAGGTCTTATGGGAGTCGGGCGCGGCGCCCGTCGCGCCATGAGACAATTCGTTTTGTGCAATCATCCGTTAGAATCGAGCGGGGCCTGTTCGGCCACTCCGCTTTTTGCGATTGACGGCTCATGCGAATCCTGACCCTGATCCACGAATACCCGCCCATCGGCGGAGGCGGCGGACGAGTTGCCCAGGACCTGGCGCGCGCGCTGGTGAAGCGCGGGCACCAGGTGCGGGTCATCGCCCCGCATCACAAAGACCTGGAGCGCGACGATCCCGCCGACGGCGTGCGCGTCATCCGCATTTCCTCGCTGCGCACGCGGCAGTTCGCCGCCGACATGCTGGCCATGAGCGGATATCTGATCGTTGGCCTGGCGGTGGGGTTGTGGCAGGTCTTCACCTGGAAGCCCGACGTGCTGCATGTGCATTTTGCCGTGCCAGCCGGGGTGCTGACCTGGATCCTGTCGAAGCTGACGGGCGTGCCCTACGTGCTGACCACGCACCTCGGCGACGTCCCGGGCGGGGTCCCTGAGAAGACCGACGCCTGGTTCCGCTGGATCTATCCGTTCACGCCGCGCATCTGGCGCGACGCCGCGCAGGTGACCGCCATCAGCGAGCACACCCGCCGCCTGGCGCTGGCCCACTACCCCGTCGAGATCGAGGTTATCCCGAACGGCATCGAACTCGGCGCGGATTTCTCCGAGACGCTGGCAGCTGTCCATCATCCGCCGCAGATCGTCTTTGCCGGGCGCTTCGTCCCGCAGAAGAATCCCATCCAACTGGTCAACATCCTGGCCCGCGCCGCCGACCTGCCCTGGCAGGCCGTGATGATCGGCGACGGCGCCCTGATGGACGAGACCCGCCGCGAGATCGAGCGGCTTGGCCTGCGTGAGCGCGTCACGCTGACGGGCTGGATCCTGCCCGAGCAGGTACATGCCCATTTTGCGCACAGCGACATCCTGCTCATGCCGTCGCTTTCGGAAGGCATCCCGATGGTCGGATTGCAGGCCCTGCTCTCGGGGCATGCCATCGTGGCCAGCCGCGTGGGCGGGCTGATCGACCTGGTGGAGCAGGGCGGCAACGGTTTTTTGCACGAGCCTGCAGACCTGGACGGCTTCGTCGCCAGCCTGCGCTCCCTGCTTTCAGATGAGGGACTGCTGCTGCGCGCCCGCAACGCCAGCCTGCGCATTGCCCGCCAGTTCGACCTGGTCCGCATCGTAGACCGCTACGAGAATATATTCATAAACATTGTTGGGAAACGCCATATCTGATGGAACCAAAAAAGATTAT
>CALLJA010000551.1 GCA_938008865.1 uncultured Anaerolineales bacterium | reverse complement strand
AGTTCTTCGACATCGCCGCGACGATGAAGGACGTCATCTCGCTCGGCATCGGCGAGCCTGATTTCACCACGCCCAAGCCGATCCTCGATGCGGGCATCCGCTCGCTGCAAAACGGGGAGACGCATTACACCTCGAATTGGGGCAAGCTGGAATTGCGCCAGGCCATCGCGGAGAATCTACAAAACCGCTATGGCGTGAAGTATGACCCAGCCACCGAGGTGGTCGCCACGGTGGGCGTCTCAGAGGCGCTGTACCTGACCTTCGTGGCCATCCTCGACCCGGGCGACGAGGTCATCATCCCGACCCCGTGCTTTGTCTCGTATCAGGCGGAGGTCATCCTCTCGGGCGGCGTGCCCGTGGAAGTGCCCGCGCGTCTGGAAAACCAGTTCATGGTCGACCCGGACGACATCCGCAAGGCCATCACGCCGCGCACCAAATGCATTTTTATCGGTTATCCCTCCAACCCGACCGGGGCTGTCGCCACCCGCGAGGTCATGCTCGAAATTGCGAAGATCGCCGAAGAACGCGACCTACTGGTGGTCTCGGACGAAATCTACGACCGCCTGGTCTACGACTTCGACCACGTCTGCTTCCCTGCGCTGGATGAAAGCCTCAAGCGCCGCACCGTGCTGCTGGGCGGCTTCTCGAAGGATTACGCCATGACCGGCTGGCGCATCGGCTACGCCTGCGGCCCCGCCGACATCATTCAGGGACTGGTACGAATCCACCAATACACCATCATGTCCGCGCCGACCACCGCCCAGGACGCCGCGCTCGAAGCCTTGAAGAGCGGCAATTCCTACGTGGAAGAAATGGTGACAGAGTACAACCGCCGCCGCAAACTGCTCGTGGCAGGACTCAACCGCCTGGGCCTGACCACCTTCGAGCCGCGCGGCGCCTTCTACACCTTCCCCAACATCCGTGCCTCAGGCATGGACGACGAGACCTTCGCTGAATCCCTGTTGAAAGAGGAAGGCGTGGCGGTCGTGCCGGGCAATGCCTTCGGCCCCGGCGGCGACGGCTTCGTGAGAGCCTGCTACGCCACCGAATACAGCAAGATCGAGGAAGCCCTGCACCGCATGGAAAGGTTCATGAGCAGACACGGATAGAATGAAAGCGGGCATGTCACCATGCCCGCTTTTGATTTAAGCGACACTCACAGGATCAACGGGGGATGCTCACTCAATCCAACTTGGATTTGAATGGAACAGACATCCGCACATCCGCTGGAGGAGCCATGTTTCGATCCAACCGCATCTTTGGGATTCTCGTCCTTGCGCTGACCCTGTTCCTGGCATCCTGCCAACCCGCCACTCCGCCTCCGCCGTTGACTGTTTCCGTAGACGAGGAATTTGTCCTCGCCCCGGGCCAATCCGCGACCGTCGCAGACACAGGCCTGACTTTCAATCTTATCGCCGTCTCAAGCGACGAACGCTGTCCGAGTGAGATCGAATGTGCCGTTAGCGGCCCCGTCACG
>CALLJA010000550.1 GCA_938008865.1 uncultured Anaerolineales bacterium | reverse complement strand
ACCACGAACAGCGTGGCGCGCGGTTGAGCCGTGCCCGACCCAAGTTTGGCGCGCATCAGACCGATCGCCTGATCCACGTGGCTGTCGTCCACACCCACCAACAGGGTGACCACGCCGCTGCGCAGAAATCCGCCCGTCGAAGCAACGCGCGTCACGCGGAAGGCGCCTTCCGTCAGCACCTGGGTCAGAGCATCGGCGTCCTGGTCTTTTACGATCACAATGATCATCTTCATGGCTAGATCTCCTCAAAGCGTTCGACCGGCAGGGTGAAAACGGTAGCCCCGCCCACCGTTACAGGAACCGGTGCGGGCATCGGCATGGGCGAGCCTTCCAGCGGCAGCGTCATGTATTCCACGCGTTGGCGGCAGGTCTCGTGCAGCGTATCGAGCACGGCCTGTTCGCGGCCTTCGGGCAGGCCGATCAACAGGGTCGCGTTGCGGCGTCCCAAAAAACCGCCCGCGCTGGCCAGGCATACCACCGACGCGCCCAGCGGATCGAGCGCACGCACGGCGGCATCCTGGTCTTGCTCCTGCACCACTGCCAGGATCAGGGATCGAATCTTCTCATTGCCCATGGGGCCTCCCTTTCTGTAAACCGTATGCCTCCAAAACGGGCAGCACCATCAGCACGCCCGTATCAGGGTCCTCCAGGTTTCCGACCACCCGCCGCGTGGCCGTCACCAGCGCATCCACCAGCTCGCGGTCGGACACGGTGGTGAACAGGGTGCGGCTGAGCGCCTCGGGCGTCTCGTAAAAATCGTCCAACGAAGGCATCAACGGAATGTCGTCGCGGATGCCGTTCTTCTGGCGGATGCGCCCCAGCCCGGTGCTGAACAACACGGTCACACCACGCACCCCTTCCGCCTCCCAGGCCGCCAGCACCTCTTCCAGGAAGTCTGGATCGTGCAAAACGAACAGGACAAGAAACATCAGGACACTTCCTCCTCTGGCAATTCTACTTGCACCGCCGTCTGCTCCCGTTTCGACAGTTTCTCCGCCGCCCGGGCCGAACGCGCGAACAACGCCCGCAGGATGGGTGGCGTGACCAGGGTGCTGACCAGCACCATCGCCACAATGGACGAAAACTCCGTGCCCGTTACCAAGCCTTCGCGCACGCCCACGCTGGCCACGATCAGCCCCACCTCGCCGCGCGAGATCATGCCCGCGCCCAACTGCGCAGACTCAAGCGCCGACAACCCGCCCAGGCGCGCGCCCAACCCCGAGCCGATCCACTTGCCCAGCACGGCAATGACGATGATGACCAGCGCCATCCAGTAGGCCTCGGTCTGCAAGGCGCGCACGTTCACCGTCAACCCGATGTTGACGAAGAAAAGCGGCACGAACAATCCGTAGGCCAGCGCGTGAAAACCGCCTTCGATGCGTTCCTTCTCAGGCAGGCGAGCCATCATCAAGCCTGCCAGGAAAGCGCCCGTAATGGCCGCCATGCCGCCCAGCAACTCCGCGGCCAGGCCATAGGCCAGCGTCACCACCAGCGCCAGCGTCAACACGCCCTGGCTGACTGGCAGGTGCGCGACACGGCGCATCAACCACGGCAGGGCCCACAGCCCAAAGGCCACCGAGAGCACCAGGAAAGCGGCCATGCGTACGACAATCAGCCCCACACCCGCCAGCGTGGCAACCCCGCTCTGCACAGCTAGGAAGACCGACAGGAACAGGATCACCAGGATATCGTCGAAGACTGCCGCGCCCAACAGGTTTAGGCCCACGCGGCTGCGCAGGGCCTTGAGTTCGATCAGCGTCTGGGCCGAGATGCTGACACTCGTCGCGCCCAATGTCAGCCCGAGGAAGATGGAGGCAGCGGGATCCATCCCAAAGAGCGGACCAATGCCCCATCCCAACAGCACGGGCACGGCCACGCCCAGCGCGCCCGCCAGGGCCGAGACGCGCAGGTTGCGGGTCAACTCGCCAAGATGCAATTCCATGCCCGCCAGGAACATCAAGAGCAACACGCCCATCTCGCCCAGTTTGGCAATGAATTCAGCCATCTCCTCGTTGAGGAAAGGCAGGTGCAGCAGGTTAGCCAGCGAAGGTCCCAGCACCACGCCCACCAGCAGTTCACCCAGCACCGAGGGCTGCCCCAGGCGGATGCTGAGATAGCCCGCCATCTTGGCAGACAGCAACAACACGGCTAGCAGGAAGGCCAATTGCAGGAAGGCGGTCATGGTTTCAAAAGTATACACGCATTTTTCAAGACTGACTTAAATTTTAGGTTAAGGCGGAAACAAAACGCCTCCTGCAAGTTTGCAGGAGGCGGCGCAGGTTAGTAGGGCGCATCGCCGGGTGAACCACCCGGCACCTCGTGCCAGTTGTCAAAGACGTCCGGACCCAACGGCGAGATGCGTTCGGCCGAGCCGCAGGCGTGCAGGTCTAGCGGAATGTTGTCGAGACGGTCATCGTGGATCTCGACCACATAGGTGCCGACGACCGGCGAGCCGTAGGTCGAGAGGGCGGCGTCCACCACACTGGCGCTACCCGCGTACAGCACGAGCGGGTCACGGCCGTCGCCGTCGCCAATGATGTTGAAATAATCGTCGCCCAGGCTGTCGCTGCCGGCGATGGTCAGGATGACGGTATTGGGCGGGAACGAGTAAGGCATGTGATGGGGCTGTTCGCCCTGGGCATAGATCGGCGAGAGCACCACGGCAAACCCATGCGGAGGGATGATGGTACTGTCGACGATGGTATTCGCACCGGGCGACACGCGCGGCTGGCGTTCGGCCCAGGCCACGATCTGGTCGGGGGTGCCGGTCTGGCCGCCATCGTGCAGCCACAACCCGCGCACATCCACGGGCTGGTCGCCGTAGTTATACAACTCGATGTACTGGTTCCACTTCTTGAAATCCAGCGACCCGCACGGGTAGGCCATCACTTCACTGATGATGACGGTCACGGTCGGCATCGGCTGTGGAAGCAGTCCCTGTCCAGGCGAGGACGGCACCACCAGGCTCCCCCCGACGGCCAGCACCGAACACTGGCGCGTGATGGGCACGTTCACGCCCGGCGTCCCCGAGGAGATGGACACCGAAACGGTCACGACCGTGGGCGTGGACGGGGCCGTGAAATAGGCGTTCAGGCCGGGCGGCGTAAACACGATGCTGCCCTCGCTGACTTCCCACTGGATCGTGGCATTGGGCGGAATCACCCCGTCCAGCGCCAGGGGAATCTGTCCCCCAGCCTGGACCTCGCACACATCCGGCAGAATCTTCACAAGGCTCGCTGCGGTGGCGGGCGTGCCACAGCCTGTCAGGACAATCGACAGGCACAGAGTTACTGAGATGAGGAAGAGGTGGTTGCGATGCATGGAAACTCATTTCGGCGCGACTTGGATTCGTAAGGAAAAAACGGCACTCTGGTTACAGAAATTCTGGGCAGCCTGCAGGGTCAGGTATCCGTCTCCCGCGGTGCGCGCCATTTTTGTGCTCGTCTCACATCCGTTGTTGGAACCGAGCATTTCGAAGGCGTCTCCGCTGTACTGCCACTTGCAGGATAGGATCGTATCGTCCTGGGTGGCCTTCGCCGAGAGGATCAACGTTTCACCCGCGGCGGCGGTCAGCGTATCGCCCGGCTGGAACGGCTCGGGGCGTCCCTGTACAACGAATTCAATCGAGGTCGGCGGGGTGCAGGCCGGGAAGACCACTAGCAATCCCACTACTGAAACGGCGAACACCACCGAGATGACCCAGAACGGCAGGCCCGTGATGTAGGTGCGGACCTTCTCCGAGGCCACCAGCGGCTTGATCGAGGGGATCTCGATGCCCAGCCGCAACAACCCCAACACGCCGCTGCTGACGAAAGCCCCGAACGCATTGACGGCCTGCTGCGGGTTTGGACTCTGGCTCAGCCAGACCAGTACACTGTGCGGGAACAATAACTGCACACGGACCGCCGCCAGCGCGGCGACCCAGAGGACAATGAAGAGCGCCAATCCGCGAATGATCTCAAGAGGTTGACGAGGCATGTTTTTTGTCCAATCCTTGGGGTGGCATCAGGTGCAACGGGTCTGCGAATTCCTGCAATGTTTTTGCAATGTTGATTATAGTCAGAACGCAAGGAGAACCACTTTAGGGGAACTTTACAATTTTGACAAACTAACAATTTAGTAAGGCGGCCCTATCGGAAGGCAAACCGCGCCTTGGTAGGCGCGGTCTACAAAAAAGCGGCGGATTCCTGGGAGGAATCCGCCGCTGGGAATGGCTGGCAGGGTTTAGCGGTTCATCTTGAAACGGATGATGACCATGTTCTTGTTGCAGTCGTTATACGTATCGATATACACGTTCTCCGAAAGCGGCAGGGCCGAAAGGTCGAGCAGTTGCGCCACCAACGTGCCCTTCGAGGCAACCGGCACCGTGCCGAGGAAGAACTCAAAACCCGAAACGCCGTACTGACGGTACGCACCGCTCAAGGTTTGCATATTCACGCGCTTCCCGTTCAACGTACCGGTCAGCTGAATGACCATGCCCACCACATCACTGTTGCGCGTGTCCACCACTGTGCCGGCCACGCCGAGCCAGTTGCAGGCCGCGTCGAGATAATACGTGGTACTCGGCAGGTACGTGACCGTGGCCGAGAAGGGCGCCTTGGGGGTGACCGTAAAGGTCGGCGTCTTGCTGGGCGTGATTAGCGAGACCGGCGTGGGCGAGAAGTAGGGCGTGGCGCTCGGGCGCGGGGTTTCGGTGATGGTCGGCACGATCGTCGGGCTGGCCGTCCAGGTGGGTTCCAATTGGATCGGCGTGATCGTGGGAGTCGGGGGCAGGTTGGGATTGATCGGCTTGAGCGGGTTCAGGCTGGACATCGGGTCCAGGAAGATCATGAGGAAGTATGCCGCGATGCACAGGGTCATCAACAGGGTCAGGATCGAAAGCAGGTCCCAGAGTTCCAGGCGCGGCGCGCCGGAAGGCCGTTTGGTCGAAGAGTTGGGATCGGGATAATCGTATTTGCTCATGAAATCACTCCGAAGGGAGCCTGGGCTTCCATTACAAGATCGTGACCGCGCCCTGCTCGCGCTGTTGGCGGACCCACTCTGCCAGCGCCTGGCCTTGCAGGGTCAGCAAGGCGTCGGGCGAAAGCGGATGATCGCCGCGTTCCAGCGCTTTGAGAATATGAAACCCGGCTGGCGTGGCGATCACATCGCTGGTTGCGCCCGCCTCCAGGTTGAAGGCCGCCGCCTCCACGTTCGCGTCGAGCAGGTAACCGCGCGGCACCCAACCCAGTTCGCCGCGCGTGAGCGGGTCGTATAGGGCAGCCTGCTCCGCAAAGTCGGCTCCGCTCTTTAGATTTTCGAGCACCTGGCGGGCGTCGGCTTCATTATAGGTCAGAATTTGCTGAAGGTGGACTTGTTCCACCGATTTCGGCACATCCGCAATGATTTTGTCACGCATCCAGGCCGCCTCGGCCGAGCGCTTCAGCGCAGCGCGGAAGGAGACGTCGGTATAACCATGGTCCGACATCCACTTATTGAAGGCGTCCGCGCCGCCGCTCTGGGCAATCAACCCATCCAGCCTGGACTGGAGGTCTGCTTCCGTTAAAGTGAAGCCACCCGCCCGAGCGGCCTGGGCCAGCAGAACCTGCGCGATCAGGTCGTCCAGCACAGCCTTACGGGCGTCCTCGTCAGAGACAGTCTTGCCGAGCGCAGACTGCGCCGCCTGATAGCGCGCCAGCTCCGCGTTGAATTCGTCCAGCGTGATGTACTCACCGTTGACGACGGCCGCCGAGGGCGGAGGGGTGGCGGTGGGCGGCTCGGGCGTGGAGGTCGGCACGTTGGGGGTGGGCGTGCTCGGGGTCCCGAAGAGGGAACCGCAGGCGGAAAGGCCGAGGGCCAGGATCAGGGTCAGTTGTATCAGTGCAAAGCGGGGTTTGGAGAACATCGTCCAGATTATAAATTAAAAAGTTCCTCCCGCCGTTGGGGCGGGAGGAACAAAGCGGACGGTTTAGTAGTCCATGCCGCCGGGAGGCATGGCGGGGGCCTTTTCCTTCTCGGGGATGTCGGTGATGAGCACATCCGTGGTCAGGATCATGGCCGCGATGGAGGCCGCGTTCTCGAGCGCGCCGCGCACCACCTTGACGGGGTCGATGACGCCCGCCTTGATCATGTCGGTGTATTCGCTGGTCAACACGTTGTAGCCGATGTTCTTGTTTTTCTCTTCGGCCGATTTGCGGCGGACGGTGTCGATGATGACGGAGCCGTCCTGGCCCGCGTTGGAGGCCAGTTTGCGGATCGGGGCTTCGAGGCCCTTCTTGACGATGCCAATGCCAACACGGATCTCTTCGTCCTCATCGTAGTTCTTGGCCATCTTGTCGAGCTTGGAGGAGGCGTTGATGAGGGAGATCTCGCCGCCAGGGACGATGCCTTCTTCCACGGCCGCGCGGGCAGCGGAGAGGGCGTCTTCGACGCGGTGCTTCTTTTCCTTCATCTCGGTCTCGGTTGCCGCGCCCACGCGGATGATGGCGACGCCGCCGCTGAGCTTGGCCAGGCGCTCCTGGAGTTTCTCCTTGTCGTAGTCGCTGGTGCTCTTGTCGATCTCGGCGCGGATCTCCTTGATGCGGCCTTCGATATCGCCCTTCTTGCCCTTGCCGCCGATGATGGTGGTGTTCTCCTTGTCGGAGACGACCTTCTCGGCGCGGCCCAGGTCTTGCAGGGTGGCGGTCTCAAGCTTGCGGCCGGTCTCTTCGGAGATGACGGTGCCGCCGGTCAGGATGGCGATATCCTGGAGCATGGCCTTGCGGCGGTCGCCAAAGCCCGGGGCCTTGATGGCCAGCACGTTCAGCATGCCGCGCAGTTTGTTGAGCACGAGGGTGGCCAGGGCTTCGCCGTCGATGTCTTCGGCGATGATGACCAGTTCGCGCTTGCCGATCTGGACGAGCTTCTCCAGCAGCGGGACGATGTCCTGCGCGGCGGAGATCTTCTTTTCATTGATGAGCACGTAGGCGTCGGAGATGACGGCTTCCATGTGTTCGGTGTCGGTGATGAAGTAGGGCGAGAGGTAGCCGCGGTCAAACTGCATGCCCTCGACGAATTCCTGCTCGAACTGCATCGACTTGGACTCTTCAACGGTGATGACGCCGTCCTTGCCAACCTTGTCCATCACGTCCGCGATCAACTGGCCGATCTCTTCATCCGCGGCGGAGTTGGTGGCTACAGAAGCGATCTCTTCCTTGGTGTCGATCTTGACGGCCATCTTGCGCAGTTCCGCGACGACCGAGTCGGCGGCCATCTCGATGCCGCGCTTGACCAGCATCGGGTTGTAGCCGGCTTCGAGGGCGCGCAAGCCTTCGTTCACGATGGCGTGGGCCAGCACGGTCGAGGTGGTGGTGCCGTCGCCAGCGATATCATTGGTCTTGGTGGCAGCTTCCTTGAGGAGCTGGGCGCCCATGTTCTCGAACGGGTCTTCCAGTTCGATCTCCTTGGCCACGGAGACGCCGTCATGGGTGATGGTGGGGGAGCCGAACTTGCGGTCCACGGCCACGTTGCGGCCCTTGGGGCCGAGGGTCGCGCCGACAGCGTTCGCGACGACGTTCATGCCGTTCTTGAGCTTGCGGCGCGCTTCTTCAGAAAAGACGAGTTGCTTGGCAGCCATTTTTCACTTTCTCCTTGATTATTCGATGATTCCGAGGATGTCGCTCTCGCGCAGGATGAGCAGCTTCTTGCCGTCCATCTTGACTTCGGTGCCCGAGTACTTGGCGTACAGCACACGGTCGCCGACCTTCACGTCCATGGCCACGCGCTTGCCGTCTTCGTCGCGTTCGCCGGGGCCAGCTGCCAGGATCTTGCCTTCCTGGGGCTTTTCCTTGGCGGTCTCGGGCAGGATGATTCCGCCTGCCGTGATTTCTTCCTGCTCGATGGGCTCAACCAGCACGCGGCTGCCGAGCGGTTTGAAAGAGAGTTTTGCCATACGATCCTCCTGATGAGAGATGGGTTTATTGGATACGCATCAAATTAGCACTCCCAGCATGCGAGTGCTAATGTATGATACTTTATTCCAGGAGACAGAGTCAAGGGGCAAGAAAAAACTCATACAAAATTCTGACAGTCCCCCACCCGGCAGGCGCTACGGGACAGCCGTCGGCGTGGGCGTGTACAACAGATCCATCGATGGGGTGGCGGTCCCCGCTGTGGACGGGCCAGACGTGCTGCTGTTAGCCAGGTCGTTACAAATGAACTCGCCCGCCGCGACGATGCCAGCAATATCTGGATCGGAGCCAAACTGGGCCTTCACTTCACCGAAGACTTGCAGGGCTTCCGTGCAGTAATTCTGCTGCGGGCGGCTGAGCGCGGCCAGCACCGAACCGTAGGTGTAGTAGTACACCACCGTGTTTTGTGAGAGTCCCAGCCCGCTAATCTTCAGGCCGGTCTCCTCGGCGTCGGCGCAGCTGCTGCCAAAACGCGCCTGGCAGCTCTCTTCTTCGTCACAGCCGCGGATGGCGCATTTCAGCGCGGGGATCGAGCCTTCGTAGTTGCGGGACTTGAAATACACGATACCCAACTGGCCGTACACATCCGGGTTGTCTGGCTCGAACTC
This sequence comes from uncultured Anaerolineales bacterium, assembly GCA_938008865.1. GTDB lineage: Bacteria > Chloroflexota > Anaerolineae > Anaerolineales > Villigracilaceae > JACPVF01. The sequence goes on along the minus strand of CALLJA010000550.1, from coordinate 5,415 downwards.
GAGCGCCTTTTGCACGTTGCGGGCCGCGGCGAAGTATTCGCCCATCTGCGAGTAGGTGCGCGCGATGGATAGGTACGGCACGGGGTCTTCCACTTCCAATTGAGCGTTGATGCGGGCGGCCTTGTCGAAATATTCCAGCGATTTTTCCCAGAGTTGCTTTTGGGTATCTTCGTTGGGGCTGCGCAGGCCGAGCGTGCGATAGTTCGCGCCCGCTTGCAGGTACAGAAAGGTCAGGTTGGGCGCGATGGAAATGGCGCGGTCATAGGCTTCGATGGCCAGGGTATATTCGCCCAGAGACTCGAGCACGTAAGCATGGACGCGGTGTACGTCCATCAGTGAGGGGCCATCTTCGCGGCTGAGAGCCTGGTCGATGTTTTGCTGGGCCTGGGTCCATTTCTGCTGGTCGGTCAGGATCTCGGCATAATAGGCCAGGGCCAGGGTGTTGGTCTGGTCCAACTGGACGGCGCGGGTGGCTTCGCGGTCGGCTTCGAGCAGGTAATCCTGGGCGGCGTCGACGCCGTGAAGGACCGGGTTGGCGTTCCAGTCGAGCACAAAGGCGCGCACGGCGTGGGCATTGGAATCATCGGGGGCCAGTTCCACAGCCTTATCTGCCGACGCAAGCGCTTCGGCCAGGCGGGCGCGGACGGCATCATCGGTGACGAGCAGGCGGGTGGAATAGGTTTGGATACGCGCCAGTTTGACCCAGATGTCGGCGTTGTTCGGGTCCACGCGCACGGCCTGCTGATAGGCGGAGATGGCCGCGTCCAGTTTGCCGGCCGTGAATTGGGCGTCGCCTTCGAGGGTGTACGAATTGACGGTGCGGGTGGGCGTGGGTGTGGGCAGGAAGAGCGGCTTCACATCTCCGACCTGCACCTCCTTGATCAACCAGACGCCGCCCAGGATCAGCACGATCCAGAAGAACATGCGGTACAGGTTGGTCTCGGGACGGCGGTTGAAGAGCGGGCGGCGGACGGGTACGTTCATACGGAATCCATCTACGGGGCCGGTGTTTCGGTCGGGGCGGCCAGTTCGGTCGCGATCTGGTCGAGCGAAGGCGTCGGCGTGGTCTCGAAATTAGCACGGCAGATATCCACCATGCGGACGGCGTTGACCATGGCATCTTCATTAGTGGGCACACGGTCGTTGAGCAACTGCGCGATCTTGAGCGCCTCGCCGCAACGATTGAGCCGCGCCATAGACATGCCGTAGGTGAAGTAATAACTCGCCAGGCGCGCATTATTGGGCACAAGTTCGACCGCCTCCACAGTAGTGCCCTCGGGCGACAGGCCGCCGTTGACCACCAGGTTGAGCTGCTCGGCGGCGGCGCTCCACAGGGCGTTGTTGTAGTACATCACGCCCAGGTTACCGCGCAGGTTCGGGTCGGAGGGGCTGTCCTTGACGGCCGTCTCAGCGTACTGGGCCGCCTTGCCGTATTCGCCGATGGTGGCGTAGGTGCGCGAAATATAGTAATCGGGATTGGGATCGGTCGGGTTGAGCGAATCGGCGAACGAGAATTCCTCGACCGCCAGGTCGTTGATGCCCTGAGCGCGGTAATTGAGTCCCAGCTTGAGGTGCAGGTCGGCGATATTGCCGTTGATCTCGATGGCGGCCTGGTACTGCGCCACGGCTTCTTCGTAGTTTTGGGTATTCTCGAGCACGTACCCGCGCGCGCGATGCGCTTCGATGGTGTCAGGCGCCAGCGCCAGAGCCACGTTGGATTCCTCGATGGCCGTCTCCAGACTGTTCAACGGACCGGTATTGGTCAGGAAGGCATCGATCAGGATCTCGGCATAATACGCGTGCAGGATGCCGTTCTGCGGGTCAAGTTCGAGCGCGGTCTTGATGGAAGCCAGCGCCTCCAGCGTCTCACCCTGGAAATCCAGCGCCCAGGCGCGCACACCGTGCGCCATGGCGTTATTATTGTTCAAGAGGAGCGCATTCTCGGCGCTCTCCTGCGCGTCGGCGTACTGTCCCGCCCAGACCTGTACGCGCGCCAATTCCACATAAGTGGCGGAATCGTCCGGGCGGGCGGTGATGGCCTGCTGATAGGCGGCCACCGACTGCAACAATTTGCCCTGGTTGAACAATTCCTGCGCCTCGGTGATATACGACTCGGGCGGACGGGTGGCAGTGGGGCTGGGCACACCCAGCGGCTGCATGTTGACCACCACGGTGCTATTAAAGTATGCGCCGCCGAGGATAAGCGCGCTCAAAAAAAAGATCAGGAACAGGTTCGGCCGCTTGCGGCGGCGCGTCATGCTCCATTTGCTGCCTTTCAAATACATGCAATCATATTACCATCCGCGAGAAAAGCGCGTCAAGCCGCCGCCGTCAACTCTAACCTGCCTCTTATAAGTGAATTTTGAGCACAAAATGGAGCCAGAGCGGGACGAGTATGCTAGAATCGAACCATGCAGTTCGACATTTTCACGCTCCTGCCCGAAGTGTTCCCCGCCTATCTCGACACCAGCATCCTGAAACGCGCCCGCGAGCGGGGCCTGATCGACGTGCGCGTGCACAACATCCGCGACTACACCCATGACCGCCACCACACCACCGACGACACGCCCTACGGCGGCGGCGGCGGGATGGTAATGAAGCCGGGCCCCGTCTTCGAGGCGGTCGAATCCGCCCTGGGGGCTGATCCCGTTTGCCCGGTCATCATGCTCACCCCGCAGGGACGCGTCTTCGACCAGCGCGTAGCCCAGGAACTTTCCCAGCATGAGCGCATCGCTTTGATCTGCGGACGCTATGAGGGCATAGACGAACGCATCCGCGAACACCTCGTCACCGACGAGATCTCGGTCGGCGACTACGTGCTGACCGGCGGCGAACTGCCCGCCCTGCTCATCGTGGACGCCGTCTCGCGCCTGCTGCCCGACGTGCTCGGCGACCCGACCGGCGCCGAAGATGACTCGCACGCCAGCGGCCTGCTCGAATATCCGCACTACACCCGCCCGCCCGAATTCCGCGGCTGGACAGTGCCCGATGTGCTGCTCTCCGGCGACCACGCCAAAATCGACAAGTGGCGCAGGCAACAATCCCTTCTGCGAACATTAAAGAAACGTCCCGACCTGCTGGAAAAAGCGGAACTCAGCCAGAGCGACTTGAAATTTCTCGAAAAATTGAAAGCCGACCCATCCGAAAACTGAAGTTGGAATTCTCCGTCTTCGCGGGCATTCCGACTTTTCAACCTTTGCATTGGAGAACACCATGCGACTCAACTACGGCAAGACCTTCCTGCTCGGCTTCGGGTTCTTCGGCGTCAGCGTGATCTGGGGCGTGTACAACGCCTTCGTGCCGATCTTCCTGGCAGAAAAATTCGGCCTCTCCCCGATCCTGATCGGCCTGTTCATGACCTTCGACAATATCGCGGCGCTCTTCATCCAGCCGCCGGTCGGCGCCTGGTCTGACCGCCTGCGCACGCCGCTGGGACGCCGCATCCCCTTCATCCTTATCGGAGCGCCGATCACCGCCATGGCCTTCGGTCTGATCCCCGTGGCGGCCGTCCTGCCGTTGTTCGTGGCCTGCACCGTCACCACCCTGTTGAGCGCGGCCTTGTGGCGCACCCCCGTGGTGGCGCTCATGCCCGACATCACGCCCTCGCAATACCGTTCGCAAGCCAACGGCGTGATCAACTTCATGGGCGGCGTGGGCACCATCATCGCCCTGCAGACCGGCGGCATGTTGTACAAACTGAGTCCCAATTTCCCCTTCTGGCTGGGCTCGGGACTGGTGCTGCTGGCCGCGCTGGTCGTGTACCTCTTCATCGAAGAGCCGAAGGAATACGAGACCGCCGAGCGCCAGCCGGGCATGTTCCAAAGCCTGCGCGACGTGGCCTCTGACCCAGACAAGAGCGGACTGCGCATCCTGTTCGCCATCTTTTTCTGGTTCATCGGCTATTCGGCCGTAGACACCTTCTTCACGCTCTACGCCAAGAATCATCTCGGCCTCAACGAAGGCGACGGCGCGACACTGCTCTCGGTCCTGCCGCTGTTCTTCGTGCTGTTCGCCATCCCGTCTGGTTTCATCGCCAGCCGCATCGGACGCCGCACGACCATCGCTATCGGGTTGATCACGGTCACGGTCATGCTCGTGCTTCTGTACGTCACCCCGGCCTCCGCCCTGCTGACAGCCATTTCACCGCTGCCTCTGGTGGGCATCCCGCTGGTGGAAGGCGGCCCGCGCATGTTGACTTTGGCCGGTGTGCTGCTCATCCTGGGCGGCATCGGCTGGGCCTGTGTCAACATCAATTCGCTGCCCATGGTTGTGGACCTGACCACCGCGGAGCGCATCGGCACCTACACCGGGCTGTATTACCTCTTCTCCACCCTCTCGGCCATCGTCGGGCCGAACGTCAACGGCTGGGCCATCGAATTGACGGGCAATAACTACAACATCATCATGCTCATCGCGCCGGTCTTCATGCTGGTGGCCCTGTGGCTGATGCTTGGCGTCAAAAAGGGAGAGGCCCAGCCTGCGGCATGAAGCGCGGCCTGACTTTCCTCCCCGTTCTCTGCCTGTTTCTGACCGCGTGCGCTCCGTCCCAGGCGGATTGCGCGCGGTCAGACGTCTACTGCGCGGGCCTGGTCACCGACACGGGCGGCCTGCAAGACCACGGCCTGACACAATCGGCCTGGGAGGGCATCCAGAAGGCGCGGTCCGACGGCCTGATCCAACAGGCAAACTTCATCGAATCGGTCGACTCGCGCGACTACGCCAAGAACCTGGCCTACTTTGCGGAGCGGAAGTACGATGTGATCGTCTCCAGCGGTGTGAGCCTGGAGGACGAAACCCTGCAGGCCGCCGACCTGTATCCTGATTCCATTTTCATCGGCCTCGACCAGCCCCCCGACCCTGCCCGTCAAAACGTCATCTCCGTCACCTTCCCCGAAGACCAGGGCGGATTCCTGGCCGGCGTGCTGGCAGCCGGCATGACCCAAACCAGCATCGTCGGCGCGGCCTGCGAGACAGCCGGCATCCCATCCAACTGGCGGGCCTGCGAGGGATTCCGCGCCGGGGCCTTGTACGCCAACCCCGATTTGAAGGTGTACCTCACCTACCGCGAGGACGGCCACCGCGAAGACCTCTTCCGCGACGAGGCCTGGGGCCGCCAAACCGCGCTCGGCATGCTCGAAGACGGCGCGGACGTGCTCTTCGGCGTAGGCGGCGGCACGGGCCAGGGCGCCGTGGCAGCCGCCGCGCAAGCCGGGGCGTGGGCCATCGGCTCGGAGCAGGACCAGGCCGAGGCGCGGCCGGCTGCTCTCGATAGCCGCCAACTCATCCGCCAGACGGTTGGCGATTTCGGCCGGGGTGATGGCCGAGGAGCGCTGCAGGAAGGGCATGAGCTTTTGCCCCAGCCCCGCCTGCGCCGGTTGCAGGATGGCGGCCGCATTGCCCGCGTCGGCGCGACCT
>CALLJA010000549.1 GCA_938008865.1 uncultured Anaerolineales bacterium | reverse complement strand
CCTAAACATCTCGACGGCCTGAAGGGGTTGATCATCCCCGGCGGTGAGTCGACCACCATCGGCAAACTGGCGGTGGCGTATGACCTGATGGAGCCGCTGCGCCAGTTCGGTCAGTCTTATGCCATTTGGGGCACCTGCGCCGGCGCCATCTTTCTCTCGAAGGATGCCAAAGCCGACCAGCCCCTGCTTGGCTTGATGGACATCACCGTCCAGCGCAATGCTTTTGGCAGGCAGGTGGATTCCTTCGAGACCGACCTCGACATCGCGGAGTTGAAAAAGGCCTCCGCCACAGACCACCCTTACCATGCGGTTTTCATCCGTGCGCCGATCATCGAAGCGGTGCATGGACAAGCCAGGGTGCTTTCCGCGCTCGAGGATGGGCGCATCGTGGCCGCGCAGGAGGGACGTCTGCTGGCTACCTCCTTCCATCCCGAGTTAACAGACGACACCCGATTTCATCAGTATTTTGTTTCGCTGACGGGGTAAAATCAAGACCCTAAAGGGCTTCCATCCCTTTAGGGTCTTTTCAACATGACGATCCGTTCGCTCGACCTGCGTGACCTGCCCAACTTGTACCGCTTCCGCGATGAAGCCATCGGCCTCGACGCGGTGCGGACGCTGACTCGCGGCAATCCGCTGGGGGCGGCGGGGCTGCTGGCCTACGTCAACCCGGCGCGGCATGTCTACGCCGCCGTGGCCGACGGGGACGGCATCAACGTGCTGGGGGGAATCCTGCACACGAACGGCGACACCTTTGCCAAGCTGCTTTACATCGCTCCCGCCTCACGCCTGGACCACCCTGACCTGCCCGCATTGATCGAACACCTCTCCGCCGAGGCGGGGACCTGGGGCGCGTTCCACGTCATCGCCGAAGTGGACGAAACCAGCGATGCCTTCCTTGCTCTGCGGCGGGCAGGCTTCTCGGTCTACGCCTGGCAGCGGATGTGGGACGTCAGCCAATTGAACGGTGACCCGGCCAGAGGTCGATGGGAGCGGACTCGTGAGGCGCAGGTGGCGGCGGTGCAGAGTCTGTATCAGCAGATCGTCCCGCCCTTGCTGCATCCCGTCGAGCCAATGCCGAGACACGCGGCGGGCTTCCTTTGCAACGAGGGCGTCAAGTGCTACGTCAACTTGAGCGCGGGGGTGAACGGAATCGCGCTCTCGCCGCTGATCCATCCCGAGGCGACCGAGGTGGGGACCAAACTCAAGGGTCTGGTCGGGACCCTGCCCGGGCGGCGCAACCGTCCCGTCTATTTGTGCGTGCGTTCGTATCAGGCCTGGCTGGAACCCGTTCTGGCGGACCTGGGCGCTTCGGCGGGACAGCGCCAGGCGGTGATGGTCAAGCATCTGGCGCGCCTCCTCAAGGACGAACAGACCGTGCGCGCGACCCAGCCCGCGGGCGTAAGCGTGCAGCCTTCGCGCGTCAGCCGCGCCGACCTCAAGAAATAACCTCTTTTCTTCCCCCAAAACTGCGTACAATAAGAATATCCTGATAATTTTTATCAGACATCATCTTTCATGGAGAAACCTCATGTCACAGGATCCCATTGAAGTACAGCGGCGTCGCAAGGGACAGCCGCCTTCGGGACGCGCCGAAGCGCCGCGCCGCGACTTTGGCGAAGGCGGCGGGCAGCCGCCCCGTCGCCCGTTCGGTGGCGGACCTTCGCGCGGCACTCAGATCGGCGGATGCGGTTCGATTGTGCTGCTGCTGGTGGTGCTCGCCTTCTATCTGCTCTCGGGCGGAAACCTCGACCTGAGCGGAGGAAGCGACTCGGGTTCCTCGCAACAGGAACCGCCCGTCAGTTCGGGCCAGCAGGACACCTACGCCCAACCCGTGTCGAACTTCACACCGCCCGCCCCGGCGTCCAGCGCGGGCCAGACCTGGACCGTCATGCTTTACCAGGACGCCGACGACCAGGTGCTGGAAAAGGACATCTTTATCGACCTGAACGAAGCCGAGCGCGTCGGTTCCAGCGAAAACGTGCGCATCGTCTCGCAGATCGACCGTTTCCGCGGCGCCTTCAGCGGCGACGACAACTGGACGGGCACGCGCCGCTACTACGTCACACAGGACAACGACCTGAACACGGTCAACTCACAGCTGGTGGAAGAACTGGGCGAAGTGGACATGGCCAGCGGACAGTCGCTGGTGGACTTTGTGCAGTGGGCGGCGACCAACTTCCCCGCCGACCACTACGTGCTGATCCTCTCGGACCACGGCATGGGCTGGCCCGGCGGCTGGAGCGACCCTGCTCCGGGCGGCGCGGACGAGAGCCGTTCGCCGCTGGCCTCGCGCCTCGGGCAGAACATCTACCTCTCGGAACTGGACCAGGCCCTGGGTCAGGCGCGGCAGGCGGCGGGCATCGACCAGTTCGAGATCGTCGGCCTGGACGCCTGTCTCATGGCGCAGATGGAGGTCATGGCCGCGCTCCAGCCGCACGCGCGCTACGCCGTCGCGTCGGAGGAGACCGAGCCGTCGCTGGGCTGGGCCTACACCGCCTTTCTCGGAGGGTTGGTCCAGAACCCCGACATGAGCGGCGCGGACCTGGGCAAGCTCATCGTCCAGAGCTACATCGGCGAGGACCAGCGTCTGGTGGATCCCGCCGCGCGGGCCGACTTCCTCCAAGGCGGTTCACCGCTGGGCGGCCTCTTCGGGTACAGCGACCCTGCCCAACAGATGGTGGCCCAACTCGAGCAGACCAGCACCATCTCCGCCATCGACCTGCAGGCCTTCCCCGCGCTGATGCAAAGCGTGGACACGCTGGCCTTCCAGTTGCAGAACGAGGACCAGAGCCTGGTGGCTGAGGCGCGCAGCTACGCCCAGTCGTACACCAGCATCTTCGGGAAGGAAGTGCCGCCGTCCTACATCGACCTCGGACATTTCTCAGCGCTGTTGGCGCGCAACGCCACAGACGGACGCGTACAGCAGGCGGCCACGGGAGTCGTACAGGCGCTGCAGCAGGCCGTCATCGCCGAGAAGCACGGCAACGGGAAACGCGGCTCGACGGGACTCTCCATCTACTTCCCCAATTCGACCCTGTACCGCTCGCCGTTGGCGGGTCCGCAATCCTACAACCTGATCGCGGACCGCTTCGTCTCGACCTCGCTGTGGGACGACTTCCTGGCCTTCCACTACACCGACCGCAATTTCAGCGAGAAGGCGCCCGAACTGTTCACGCCCCAGTCGGGATTCTCCGTCCGCGCACCGGGCCAGGGGACGGTCAGCGTCTCGCCGATCCGCGCCTCCAGCAGTGAGGCCGCCCCGGGTCAGCCCGTCAACCTGAGCGTGGACATCAGCGGACAAAACATCGGATACGTCTATCTCTTCGTCGGTTACTATGACCAGTCTTCCGACGCCATCGCCGTGCTCGACATGGACTACCTAGAAAGCCCCGACACGCGCGAGTTGAACGGCGTGTACTACCCCGTCTGGAAGCCCGACGGCTTCAGCATCTCCTTCGATTGGGACCCGTACATCTTCGCCGTGGACGACGGTCAGACGCAGGCCTACGCCCTGTTCACGCCCCAGTCCTACGGCAGCAGCGCGGACCAGGCCATCTACAGCGTGCGCGGGACCTACGGTTTTGCCAGCACGGGCGAGAGCCTGCCCGCCGACCTGTACTTCCAGAACGGGAACCTGATCCAGGTGCTGGGCTATACGGGCAGCGACGCGGCGGGTGCGCCGCGCGAAATCACCCCGCAATCAGGCGACACCTTCACCCTGCAGGACAAGTGGATCGACAACGTGTCCGCGGGCGACGCCATGCAGGCCATCACCCAGCAAGGCCAAACGCTGACCTTCGGTGCCACGTCCTTCAAGTGGCAGACGCTCTACGCCGCCGCGGGCCAATACGTGGTCGGCTTCGTGGTCGAAGACCTGGACGGGAATCAGTATCC
>CALLJA010000548.1 GCA_938008865.1 uncultured Anaerolineales bacterium | reverse complement strand
ATTGCGGGTGCATCTGCATGATGCGCTGTTCGTGCGCGGTCAGCGGCCCGGGCTTATGCAGAATGGAATCGGGGATGCCCATCTTGCCGATGTCGTGCAGCAGCGCGCCGCGGCGAATGTGGGCCAGTTCGTTCTCGGGCAGGCCGAACGCGCGGGCCAGGTCGAGGGTCAGTTCGGTGACGCGGCGGGTGTGGCCTTCGGTCAGTTCGTCGCGCAGTTCGAGCGCGCGCGCCCAGCCCGCCAGGGTGTTGTCGTAAGCCAGCGACAGGTCGCGGGTGTGTTGTTCAACAGCCTGTTCGGCCAGTTTGCGCTCGGTGATGTCGCGATAGTTGATGATAATCCCCGCGATTTGCGGGTCATTCACCAGGCTGTGGCCCGTAGCCTCGAAGTAACGCCACTGACCGTCGCTGCGCTGCAGGCGGTATTGCACGATCTTGACGATACCCGGGTGGTCCATGCCCTCCTGAAGGGCGGCCCGCACGGTTTCGATGTCGTCGGGGTGCAGGCGCTGGAGTTCGAAGACGGTCTTGCCTAGCGGAGTCTGCGTGTCGTAGCCGGTCAGGCGCTCTTCGGCGGAGGCCACATACCGCAGCCGTCCCTGCGGGTCGAGAATCACCACGCCTTCGGCGGAGTTCTCGATCAGCGCGCGGAAGTAGGCCTCGCTTTGTTCCATCTTTTTATATAGATTGGCGCTCTCGATGATCGATGCGGCGTGGGCGGCGATGCCCTGCGCCAGCTGGATCTCGTTGGGGGTGAAATCGCGGCGGAAACGGCTCTCCCACAATTCCAGGTCACCGAGCAGCTGCCCGCGCGCCATGAGCGGGATGAACAACATGGTCTGCGCGCCGTATTCGATGAACTGTTCGCGCTCCACGTCCGATAATGAAGTGTCGTCCCGCTGCAAAGTCAGGGTTTCTCCCTTGAGGATGGCTTCGACAACGGTGGGGTAGTTGCGCATTTGGAAGACCCTGCCAACCTCGGGGATACTCTCAGTCGGCGCAGCGTTGCTGGTCCAGTATTCAGCCAGTTCGATGAAGGCGCCCTGGACGGGGTCGATTCCCAACACGTAACTACTCGTGACGCCCAGCGCATCGGCGATGTGGCGGGCCAGTTTTTCCAATAGGGCGGGCGGATCAAGCAGGCTGGCGGCCATATCCTGCGAGGATGCGTATAGTTGTTCCAGTTCGCCCGCCTTGGCGCGGATCTCCTCATCCAACCTGCCTTTCGCCAGGGTCAGGGCCGCCTGGTCTGCGGCCTGCCCGGCCGAGATGACCTCCGCTGGGTTGAAATTGCGGGGCTGGCGAAAGGCCAGCAGGATCAGCCCCAGGTGGCTGCCATTGGCCTGCATGGGCGCTGCCAGCAGCGCGCCAATCGAAAGCCTTTCGGCCAGGCGCGGGCTGACTCTGGGATCGTTCTTTGCGTCGTCGATGGTCAGGATGGATATCGTTCCTTTGAGTTGTTGCGCCCGTCTGAGTTCGGCCTCATCCAACTGTATCTGCATGAACTCATCACGCAGCGGGCCTGCCGCGGCGGCGGGCGCGAGGATCGTCCCATCGGTGTCCCACAGCAACATGTAACAGCCGTCTGCCCCGAAGGCGGTTTGCAGGCGGGCTGTCATATTGTCCAGCATGGCACGTTTGTCCGAGGCGCGCAGCGAGTCGCGCGCCAGGTCGGCCAGCAGGGTCTGGTGCCGCACGTGGAATTGCAGGCGCGCGTCGGCTTCGATCTTTTCGAGGGCATAGCCAATGTTGCCGGTCAGTTCGGAGAGCAGTTTGATCTCTTCGGCCAGGAAATTCTCGGCAGGGTCGGTATGCTCCACTACCATCACGCCCAGACTCTTATGTTCTCGGCGGATGGGGAACGAGGCCGAGGCGCGGTTGGGGTGCTTCTCCAGGCGCGGACAGCTCAGGCACAGGTTGCCCTGCTCGGACGAAGATATCTCGATGGGCACGCCCTTTTCGAAGGCGAACAGGGCGCAGGTTACGCCTTCGCCCGTGTCGAGGCGGGTGACGAACAGGTCGGGGTCGAGGGTTTCGCCCGCCGAGGCGGCCAGGTGCAGGTTCAGGCCGTCGGGGGCCAGCAGGCCGATCCACACGAAGGAGTAGCCGTGGCTGGAGATCAACTCGTCGCAGACATCTTGTAACAGGCGCGAACTGTCCTGTTCGCGCACGATCAACTGGTTGACGTTGGAGAGGGTGCGCAGGGTGCGCGCCAGGCGTTGCTCGCGGCCAAGACTCTCGCGGGCGGCCTGCAGGCTGCGCTCATAAGCGCGCAGGAGGTAGGTGATGGAGATGAGCGTCGCCACGCTGAGGACGATGAAGACAGCGGTCGCGCTGAGCCAGGATCCCCCGTCGCCTGAGTTGACCTGCCGTTCGATGGGCACGGTCAGTACCCCGTAGACCTCCAAATAGCCGATGACGATCAGCGTCAGCAGGCTGACACCCAGTGCGGCCAGGCTGGCGTACAGGTCGAACAGGATGGCCGTCAACACCACCAGCGCGAACAGGAAGATGCGCCCGTCGCCGCTGAGCGCGCTCAAGGCCAGGCCCATCGTCCCGACCGAGTACAGCAGAGACAACAGCATGGCTGCGCGTTGTTTGTATTGCAGCCCGCGATTGAAAGTGATGAAAAAGAACAGGGCCGTGAGGGCCAGGTACAGGCCGATGATTAGAATCGCTTGGCCCAGCGGGTTATCCGCTGTCGACATCTCGCGGCGATAGGTCTTGACGACGTTGTTGATGCCGCTGACCAGCGCCAGGACCCAAAATACCAGAATTCCGCGCAGCACCCATTCTAGGACGCGCGCGCGCCACTCGGGAAGGTCCTGCGCTTTGGTGGGGTCGGAGGAAGAGGCGATTGCCAGCGGATTGAACATGAGGTCTGCGGATGGGAATGCGGTAATTATACGAGCATTCTCCCTGACCACTCGGCGCAAATCTTAAAGAGTTTGGCGCGGCCCATCCTTTGGGTGAAGCAGACCTTACCCGACCAGTTTCGTCAGCCCGTCGCGGTCTTTCAGCACGAACTCGGT